>DQTM01000153.1 GCA_015662785.1 Sulfurospirillum arcachonense
ATTTCGCGTTCTTTTAATGGTGGTCGCTATAAGACTCGAACTTATGACATCTACCTTGTAAGGGTAGCGCTCTACCAACTGAGCTAAGCGACCGATAATATAACTTTTTTGTCCAGGATCATTACAAATAACTAAAAAATGGCGACCCCTAGGGGATTTGAACCCCTGTTACCGCCGTGAAAGGGCGGGGTCCTGGACCACTAGACGAAGGGGTCGCACAAAAAAAATGGTGTCCTGTGTTGGATTCGAACCAACGGCCACTTCCTTAAAAGGGAAATGCTCTACCGGCTGAGCTAACAAGACACTTATTTAGTTACTCTATCTCGTAATGAGGTTGAAATTATAGACAAATAAATCTTTTTTGTCAAGAGTTTTTTAAACTTTTTTCAAAATTTTTTTTATCTGAAAAAAACATCTTTTCCTACATGTAAAAGAAGACGCAGTGCATGGTAACAGCTTTGTTTTTGAATATACTCTCTATCCCCTTGTAGAAGTACTCTTTCTACTAAAATTTCACCATTTTTTGCACGTGCTCCTACAAAAACTGTACCTATAGGTTTAGATTCACTTCCTCCTGTTGGACCAGCAATGCCGCTAGTTGCTAGTGCAAAATCTGATGAACTTCTTTTTAAAATTCCCTCAAGCATCTCTCTTATGCATAGCTCACTCACTGCACCATAGCTTTTAAAAGTGTCATCACTAACACCAAGCCAAGCTTTTTTAATACTGTTTGAGTAGCTTACAATGGAGCCTTTAAAAACTTCAGATGAACCACTAATACTTGTTATCATAGAAGCTATGCCACCACCTGTACAACTCTCTGCTACAGTTATGGTTTTATTTGCATCTTTAAGTGACTCTATTATGTGAGTTAAAACGTCACCATTTTCTATAAATTTATCTGGAAAGAGTGATTTTACTGATTTTAAAAAGTTTTTCAAATTTCCATATTTGTACGTTGTAGCTTCTATAAAACTCCACCCCTCGACAATGGAAGTTGAGGAGAGTTTTATCTCATATGTATCAGCTAAAGGCGCAAGGAGTATTTTTGTTGAGTCTTCATCCAATCCTATGAGAGAAAATAGAGTTGAACTCTCTTTACATGTAAGGAAAATCTGAGGTAATTTTTCGTTTTCTTTTGCTCTTAGTATATTGACCTTTTTTCCTTGATATTCTAAAAGATAAGAGTTAGTGCTGTGTTCTTTAGATTTTGATGGTATTAGAGTTTTGTCTTTGAGTTCTAAAACATCTTCATTAAGCGTAGATATGATTTTGCCTATTAGATTAAAACTATCACTTGATGCTATCACAATGGTTTGGTCTGATTGGCTTATTGTTTTTTCTAAAATCTCAAATAGATTTGTTTCATTTTTGTCTAAATATATTTTTTGTTGAGGAGTCTCTACATGTAGAGATATATGAGAGTCAATATATTCCAAGAATGGTTTGTTTATCTTTAGTGATTTTCCTACTATTATAAGGGTGGTTGTCATTCATAACCTTTTTCATTTATTATATCATAAGTAGGTTTTGGATATAATCGCATAATTTTATACAACTATAGGAAACTAAATGGATTACAAAGATACCCTGCTTTTACCAAAAACTGGATTTTCAATGAGAGGAAATCTTCCCCAAAATGAACCAAAGCGTTATGCTAACTGGTTTAAAGACGAATCTGCTTACAACAAAATGAAAGCAAACCGCACAGATGCAAAAAAACAATTTATACTTCACGACGGACCACCGTATGCAAATGGGCATATACATATTGGTCATGCACTTAATAAGATTTTAAAAGACATTATAGTTAAAACTCACTACTTTTTTGGTGAAGAAGTTAGATACGTTCCAGGTTGGGATTGCCATGGACTTCCAATAGAACAACAAGTTGAGAAGAAGATAGGCAAAAGTAAAAAAGAGAGTATGCCAAAGGCTGCATTTAGAGAGTTATGTCGTGAACACGCAAGAAAGTTTATAGATATTCAAAGAGAAGAGTTTAAGGCTCTTGGTGTTATTGGTGATTGGAAAAATCCATATATGACTAAGAAGTTTGAGTTTGAAGCAGACATCTATAGAGCTTTGTGTGAGGTAGCTGGTAAAGGACTGCTTATAGAGAGAAGTAAACCTGTTTACTGGTCATGGGCAGCGAGGACTGCTTTGGCTGATGCTGAGATTGAGTATGAAGATAAAGAAGATTACTCTATTTATGTGGCATACCCACTTCAAGATGAAGCTAAAAAAGCGATAAGCGTAGAGGGTGATGTTAGTGTTATAATCTGGACTACAACTCCTTGGACACTTCCTGCAAATATGGCTATAAGTTTTAATCCTGAAGAAGATTATGTTTTGACAACTGATGGTTTTATTGTAGCAAAGCCACTTCACGAGAGCTTACTTGAACAAGAAGTTATCAAAGGTGAGATAAAACAGACTTTTAAAGCATCAGTTTTTGAAAACATGAAAGCAACAAGTCCACTAAATGGAAGAGATTCTCTTCTTATTTTAGGTGACCATGTAACTATGGACGGTGGTAGTGGTTGTGTTCATACCGCTCCTGGACATGGTGAAGAAGATTACCGTGTTGGTTTGAAGTATGGTATTGAAGTTATGATGCCTGTTGATGAGAGAGGTTGTTATGACCAAACTGTTGTGCGTGAAGGATTACTTCCTGATCCTGAGAGTTTTGTAAATGAGCATATATTTAAAGCAAATGAGAGAATTTTAGAGCTACTTGGGACAAGTTTACTAAAGTGTTCAAAGTTTACTCACTCATACCCGTTTTGTTGGAGAACTCATAAGCCTGTAATTTATAGAGCAACTAGACAGTGGTTTATTGCAATGGATGAGAAAACAGAGGGAAGAGATACTCTAAGAAATATGGCAAAAGAGAATATCTCTAAAGTGAAATTTTATCCTGAGAGTGGAATCAACCGTCTTGGAACTATGGTAGAAAATCGCCCTGATTGGTGTATATCTCGTCAACGTGATTGGGGTGTTCCAATTGCATTTTTTAGAGATAAAGAGACTGGCGAGCCTATCTTTGATGAAAAAGTTTTAAACTATGTTGCGATGATATTTGAACAACGTGGCGCTGATGCTTGGTGGAGTATGGATATAAAAGACCTTCTATACCCAGGAAGTGGTTACAACCCAGATAACCTTGAAAAAGTTATGGATATTCTTGATGTTTGGTTCGATAGTGGTAGTACTTGGAAAGCAGTTTTAGAATCACGTGAGTATGATAGTGGCTCATACCCTGCTAGTATGTATCTTGAAGGTAGTGATCAACATCGTGGTTGGTTCCAAAGCTCACTTTTAGTTTCGACTGCGGCTCGTGGAATTGCTCCATATGATAAAATACTAACTCACGGATTTACTGTTGACGCTAAAGGCGAAAAGATGAGTAAGTCAAAAGGTAATGTAATCGCACCTGAAAAAATTTCTAAACAGTACGGTGTCGAAATACTTCGTCTCTGGGTAGCTGTGAGCGAGTATACAACAGACTTGAAGATAAGTGATGGAATTTTAAAGCAAGTTAGTGAGCAGTATAGAAAAATAAGAAATACTTGTAGATTTTTATTAGCAAATTGTGAAGGACTTGAAGAAATCCTTCCATATGAGAAGATGGGTGTTCTTGACAGATGGATACTAAATCATGCCAAAAAGGTATTTGATGAAGTTGAAGCGAACTTTAGAGAGTATGACTTTTCAAAAGGTTTTTCACTACTGAGTCACTTTATAACGGTTGAGCTTAGTGGAATTTATCTTGATATTTCTAAAGATAGACTCTATTGTAATGGTGAAAATGAAAACATAAGACTTTCAGCACAAAGTGCAACGGCTCTTATAGCTAGACGTCTTTTAGCATTAATAGCTCCTACTTTGACTTATACGGTTGATGAGATTTTAGAATATGCTCCAAAAATCATCAAAGAAGATTTAGATGATGTTTTTGACATTTTTTATAAGAGTATGGATGAAATAGAAGTAGATTTCGACACAAAGTATATGATGGAAGCAAGAGAGAAGTTTTTTGAAATCATTGATGTTATGAAAAAAGAAAAAATCATTAAATCTACATTAGAACTTGATTTAGTAACTACTTCAAAAATGCTACTTTCCATGAACTCAACTGATACAGAAGATTGGTTTACATGTAGTGCAGTTGTGAAGAATGCTAGTGGTGAAGAGATGGGAAGTTTTACTCTTGGTGATGATGAATTTAAAATTGTAAAAGCAAATGCTCACAAGTGTCCAAGGTGTTGGAAATTTAAAGCAAATGAAGAAGATGGACTTTGTAAAAGATGTGATGAGGTTATAAATGCCTAGTCTTTCTCAGCCCGTTGAGATGAATTTTATATGGATTACTATAAGTGTAATAATAGCAACTTCGTTGTTAGCTATTGTTTTAGTAAAATTGAAAAAGGTAAAAGCGTGATAACTTTAAAAGAAGCATTAAAGCTTGATAAAGATGCAATTGCAAAATTAAGAGAAGATTTAAAGAAAAAAATAGAAGATAAAAAAGAGCTAGGTGCTTATGTTGAACAGCTTCAAGATTGTGAAATTTCTGAATTTGGTGAGGGAATTCCAATCGCAATAAAAGACAACATTCAAGTAACGGGTTGGAATGTAACTAGTGGTTCAAACATACTTCAAGGGTATGTTGCCCCTTATAACGCAACAGTAATTGACAATATGCTCTCTTATGGTTTAGCTCCATTTGGTAGAACAAACATGGATGAGTTTGCAATGGGAAGTTCAACTGAGAGCTCGTACTATGGTAAAACATTAAATCCAGTCAATACTTCTTGCGTTCCTGGTGGAAGTAGTGGTGGTAGTGCCGCGGCTGTTGCAGCTGGCATTGCAGTTGCAGCTCTTGGAAGTGATACGGGTGGAAGTATTCGTCAACCTGCTGCATTTTGTGGTTGTGTTGGTATGAAACCAACTTATGGAAAAGTGAGTCGTTATGGTCTTGCATCATATTCAAGTTCACTTGATCAAATTGGACCTATTACTCAAAATGTAGAAGATGCGGCTATCCTTTATGACATCATCGCAGGGCACGAGAGCCTTGACTCTACAAGTGACCCAAGAGCACACGACAAAGTAAGTGACAAGCTAAATTGTAACAGAAAACTTACTATTGCTGTTATTGAGAATTATCTCGAAGAGGCTAGCGATGACGTTAAAAAAGTAACAAAAGAGGCTGTAAAAGCTCTTGAAGATGCTGGACATAAGATAGTTTATAAGAATTTGACAAATACTAAGTACGATATAGCGGCTTATTATGTCATAGCAGCAGCTGAAGCAAGTGCAAACTTTAGCAGATATGATGGTGTTAGATATGGAAATCGCGCAGACTCAAATAACCTAAAAGATATGTACTTCAAAACAAGAAGTGAAGGTTTTGGTGAAGAGGTAAAAAGAAGAATTTTACTAGGAACTTTTGTTCTTAGTAGTGGTTATTACGATGCATATTACATCAAAGCACAAAAAGCTAGACACTTTATAAAGTCTCAATTTGAAGATATTTTGAGTGAGGCTGATTTGATTTTTGCTCCAGTAACCCCAACGACTGCGTTTGAGTTTGGAAGTAAAAGTGACCCGCTTGAGATGTATTTGCAAGATATTTATACTATTAGTGTAAACTTAGCCGGTCTTCCTGCTATATCTGTTCCTATTGGGATTGACAGTAAAAATATGCCTATAGGTGCTCAGTTTGTAGGACGTACATATGGTGAGCAAGTACTATTTGATGGTGCTATGAGTTTAGAAAAAATATTAAAAAATTAAAGGGATTGTGGTATGAAAATTAGAAAAAAAGCGTTGACATTTGAAGATATATTATTGGTTCCTAAATATTCGGAAATTTTACCTAGAGAAGTAGATATAAAAAGTAAGTTTAGTAAAAATGTATCTCTAAATGCTCCTTTAGTATCGGCTGCTATGGACACTGTTACAGAACACAGAACTGCGATTATGATGGCTAGACTTGGTGGTATTGGGATTATACATAAAAATATGGATATAGAAGCACAAGCTAGAGAGATTAGACGTGTTAAAAAAAGTGAGAGTGGAATCATAATAGACCCTATCTCAGTACTTGCAAATGCGACTATAAAAGAGGCTCTTGTTTTGATGAAAGAATACAGAATTTCTGGTGTTCCTGTCGTTACTGAAGAAAATATACTTATTGGAATTTTGACAAATAGAGATTTAAGATTTGAGATTGATTTTGATAAAAAAGTAGCTCAAGCTATGACGGTAATGCCTCTTATAACTGTTAAAAAAGGTACTACGTTAGATGAAGCTGAAGCCATTTTTAGAACAAATAAAGTTGAAAAACTTCCTGTTGTTGGAGAAAATAACCAACTTGAGGGTTTGATAACTATAAAAGATTTGAAAAAACGTGTTGAGTATCCAAATGCAAACAAAGATAATTTTGGTCGTTTAAGAGTTGGAGCTGCTATTGGAGTAGGGCAACTTGATCGTGCTGAAGCACTTGTTCAAGCAGGCGTTGATGTTCTTGTTTTAGATTCTGCTCATGGTCACTCAAAAGGTATCATGGATACTGTTAAAAAAATAAAAGAAACACTTGACGTTGACGTAGTTGCAGGAAATATTGCTACTAAAGAGGCTGCACTTGCACTTATTGAAGTTGGAGCTGATGGTGTTAAAGTAGGAATTGGACCAGGAAGTATATGTACTACAAGAATAGTAGCTGGCGTTGGTGTTCCTCAGATAAGTGCTATTGAAGAGTGTGTTGAAGTTGGTCGTAAGTATGGTGTTCCTGTAACTGCTGATGGCGGTATTAAGTACTCTGGTGATGTTGCAAAAGCTCTTGCAGTAGGTGCTAGTTGTGTTATGATTGGAAGTTTGCTTGCTGGAACTCAAGAGAGTCCAGGTGAGCTTATAACTTATCAAGGTCGTCAGTTTAAGACTTACCGTGGCATGGGAAGTATTGGTGCTATGGCAAAAGGTAGTACTGATAGATATTTTCAAGATGGAACTGCAACAGATAAGCTAGTGCCAGAAGGAATTGAAGGACGTGTTCCTTATGTTGGCGGTGTAAAAGACGTGATTCATCAACTTCTTGGGGGATTAAGAAGTTCTATGGGCTATGTTGGAGCTAAAGATGTTGCCGATTATCAAGAAAAAGCTGAGTTTGTAGAAATAACAGCAGCAGGACTTAAAGAGAGTCATGTTCATGATGTTATCATCACTCATGAAGCACCAAACTATAGAGTAAACTAATGAAAATTACGACTGCAACAGAGTATTTTGAAGAACCATTATACCTTGAAAGCGGTCGTATACTCGACTCATTTAAACTTAAGTATGAGACTTATGGTGAGTTAAATGAAGATAGATCAAACGCAATCATAGTTTTTCATGCTTTGACAGGCTCTCATCATGCAGCAGGTCGTTATGATGGTGAAAAAAATCAAGGTTGGTGGAATCCTCTTATAGGGGATGACAAAGTTATAGATACAAAAAAGTATTTTGTTATATGTGTTAATGTTCTTGGAAGTTGTTTTGGTTCAACTGGACCTATGAGCAACAGTGAAAAAGAACCTCTACGCTTGAAGTTTCCAGTTATTACTATAAGTGATATGGTAAAAGCTCAAATGAAACTTTTTACAAGATTAGGTATAGATAAAGCACACGCTATTATAGGTGGTTCTATGGGTGGCATGCAAGCACTATGTGTGGCTATTGAGTATCCTGAATTTACGAAACGAGTTATATCTATAGCTTCTACTTACGCTACACAAGCTTGGGCTATAGCTTTTAATCGTTTGGCTATGGAAGGCATTGTAAATGACCCTAGATTTAAAAATGGTCATTATGAAATGTCTGATTTTAAAGAAGAGGGACTATTTGGTTTTGCCGTAGGTCGCATGGCTGGACACATAAGCTTTCTTTCGCCACACTCTATGGATAGTAAGTTCGGAAGAAATTACGTTGCAACCGATGGTCTTTATGAACTATTTGGTAGATTTGAAGTAGAAAGATATATGGAGTACAATGGTCACAGTTTTGCTAAACGTTTCGACCCACTTAGTTACCTTTACATCATAAAAGCGATGAATATTTTTGATGCTACTAGAAACTATGATTCTTTGGAGCATTCACTTCATCATATCAAATCAAAATTGACTTTGATAGCTTTTAAAGAAGACAAACTTTTTCGTCCAAAAGAGATGGAAGAGATAAGAGATACGTTGGTAAATCTTGGTCGTGGTAGTGAAGTGGATTATGTTTGTGTTGATAGTGACTATGGACATGATGCATTTTTAATAGAGTATGATAAGTTTGATTTTTATATTGAGAAGGCACTACGGTAATTGATTTAAAGTTCATTACTGACCTTACTCACTTTTTTCAATTAAGCCAAGTTGTTAAGAGCAAAAAAATTATGAAAAGTCAAAGAGATTATTGGCAAAATTCAGTTAAATTAAAATCAATTTCAACAAATCTTAATATGATACCGTATATAATACCATTATGAAAAATATAGTAATTGATACAAATGTGTTACTCTCGGCTTTTTATTCAAATAGAGGAGCTAGTTATAAGTTAATATCGTTGATTGATAGTGCTAAGTTTAGAGTTAATATTTCGACTACGTTGATTTATGAGTATGAAGAGATATTGAAGTCAAAATCTAAGCTTGATGAGAAGCATATAGATTCAATTTTAAACTATATTTGTAGAGTCGGTAAAAAAAATAGAATTTTTTATTTGTGGCGACCAAAACTAAAAGATACAGATGATGATTTTTTACTAGAACTTGCAGTAAAGTCAAATTCGATAATAGTAACATTAAATGGAAAAGATTTTAAGCCAGCTTGTGAATTTAACATAAAAGTTATGACTCCAAAAGAGTTTTTGCAACATATAGGAGAGATACAATGCAAACTATGAGTTTAAGAATGCCAGATTATTTGAAATCTGCTGTCAATGATGTTTGTAAAGGGGAAAAGATATCTTTGAATCAGTTTATTATAAATGCTTTAAGTGAAAAAGTATCTGCTTTGCAGACTGTTGATATCATTGAAAGAAAAGCAAAAAATGCTTCAAAAGAGGATTTTTTATGTGCCTTGGGTAAGATTCCAAGTAACGAGCCTTACGAGAACGATAAACTTTAGGAAATATTATGTCATTTGAAAAAAAACTAGAAGATGCTAAGAAGGTTTTAGAAGAGTTGAGTAACCCTGAAATTTCTTTGGCTGATGGTATGAAAAAGTATAAAGATGGGTTGAAGCTTTTGCAAGAGGCAACTAAGATGATTGAAGATGCAAAGCTCGAGTATACAACTTTGCAAGAGCAAAAATGAAAATAGCCGCTCTTCAGCTCTCGACTTTACCTATGAGTAGTTCTAAATTGGATTACTATTTTCGTATTTGTAAGAAAAAAGATGTTGAGCTAATGCTACTTAGTGAGTATGCACTCAATAGTTTTTTTAAAGAGTTAGAGACTACTCCAATAAGTATGATAAAAGAGCAGTCAAATCATAAGATAAACGCTTTAAAAGAGTTATGTGCAAAGTACGATATAAGTGTAGTAGCTCCTATCGTACATGTAAAGGGCAAATCTCTTTATAAATCGACTGCTAAGTTTACTCCTAAGTCTGTTTCGTACTATGACCAACAGTTTCTTATAAACTATAAACATTGGAATGAAGAGAAGTTTTTTGACAATGAGCCAAGTGAATTTAATCTGCCATCATTTAACATTGATGGAGTAAAGTTTGGAGTTATCAATGGCTTTGAATTGCACTTCGATATTGCTTTTAGTCAAGTTATGAAGAAGGGAATTGATGTACTATTGTGTCCATCAGCATCAACTTTTGATTCATCTGCTCGTTGGATAGAGTTACTAAAAATGAGAGCTTTCACAAATAGTGTTTATATTTTGCGTTCAAATCGTGTTGGAGCGTACAAAGATGGCGATGAAGAGTGGAAGTTTTACGGACATAGTAATCTTGTATCTCCTTGGGGTGAAGTAGAACTTACTTTAGGAAGTCATGAAGAGATACTTATAGTTGATATCTTAAAAGATGAAGTAAATGAAGCAAGAAAGAGTTGGGGTTGGAAAAAAGCACTTAGTAAAAGGGATATAATATGATGGAATTTTTTCATAGACAGGTACAGCTTTGGGGTGAAGATACTCAAAAATCTTTACAAGATAAAACGATTGTTATTATAGGTTGTGGGGGATTAGGAAGTTCTTTGGCAATTGGGCTTGGTGCAACTGGTATAGGTCATATTCATTTAGTGGATTTTGATGAAGTTAGTGTTCATAACATACATCGTCAAATTGCTTTTAAAGTAGGTGATGAAGGTAAATTCAAATCTGAAATAGTTGGTAAACTTGTTAAAGACAGATGTCCATTTGTAAAAACTACTGTACATGTAAACAGTTTTGAAGAGTTTGCAAAAAAAGGCATAAAGGTTGATTTGATTTTAGATGGAACAGACAATCTTCCAGTGCGTGCTGAAATAGACAAGTACGCTAAAAAAGTAAATACTCCGTGGATATACGGTTCAGTTGAAGCTTTCAACGGACAAGTATGTTTCTTTGAAAAAAGCGGTTTTGGAGCATTTAAAATAAAAAAGAAAACTCCAGCAGGAATTGCCGCTCCTATAGTGATGCACATAGCATCTTTACAAGCAAACTTAGCACTTCGTTACCTCGCAGGTCTTAGTGTTAAAAAAGACTTTTTATATTACCTCTATATAAATGATGAGGGAGAGTTAATAACTCAAAAATTTGGAATGCCAAAGGAAAACTAGAATTGAAATTTGAACCGTATCCATTTGAAAAACTAACAAATTTACTAAGAGGGCTAGTACCCTCTTCAGATTTTGAACCGTGTGCTTTAACTATAGGAGAACCTCAGTTTGAGACTCCTTTATTTATACAAGAGGAACTTAAAAATAGTAGTAACTTATTAAACAAGTACCCAAAAACATCAGGCGAGAGTTATCTGAGAGATGCACAAAAATCTTTTGTTAAAAATAGATTTAACGTAGTCTTGAGCGATAGTGAGATAATCCCTACTTTTGGAACTCGTGAAGTGCTTTTTAACTTTCCTCAGTTTCTTCTTTTTGATGTAAAAGAGCCTGTTATCGCTTATACTAACCCTTTTTATCAGATTTACGAGGGAGCAGCAAAGGCTTGTAAGGCTGAAGTTGTTTATCTTGATTTAACAAAAAAGAATGGTTTTAAGCCTGATATCGGTTTAGAAAAATTAAAAGATGCCAATTTGGTGATTTTGAATTTTCCAAACAATCCTACTGCGTCAACTTTGAGTATTGATGAGCTTGGAGAGTGGGTGAAACTAGCACTAAAGTATGATTTTGTTTTGTTAAATGACGAGTGTTATAGTGAACTCTACTGTGATGAAAAACCAGTTTCTTTACTAGAAGCTAGTTTACATGTAGACAATAATAGCTTCAAAAATGTATTAGTTATAAACTCGGTTTCAAAAAGAAGTTCAGCTCCTGGTCTTCGCTCTGGTTTTATAGCTGGAGATGAAACTATTTTAAAAGAGTATATGAAATACAGAACTTATGTTGGGGCTGCAACGCCGTTACCACTTCAAAAAGCATCAGCAGCTGCTTGGAGTGATGAGGTACATGTAGAGCTTTCCAGAGAAGTTTATAAAAAGAATTTAGAGTTAGCGAGTGAAATTTTAGGTGTCAAAAGAAGCGAAGCAACTTTTTATGTTTGGCTTGAAGTTGATGATGAATTGGAGTTTACAAAAGGGCTTTATGAAGCAAAAAATGTGAAAGTTTTACCTGGTAGTTTCCTTGGACGTGAGGGAATAGGACGTGCTTATGTTCGTATAGCACTTGTCGAGAATAGTAAAAAAACCAAAGAGGTTTTGACTCGTATAGGTGATTTTATAAAGGCACAAATATGATAAATTCTTTGCAAAGCAAAAGCTTCAGTGAGAGGAATTTAGCTTGGACTTGGTTCAAGCTAAAGGAGAAGTTAATATGAAAAAAATCCATTTTGTAGGCATTGGTGGAATTGGGCTTTCTGCGTTAGCACGTTATCTAAAAAAAGAGAACTATTCTGTTGGCGGTTCAGATATAAGAGAGACTAAGATAACTAAGTGCTTAGTGAGGGAAGGTATAGATGTATGTGTTCCTCACTGCCCTGAGGTTATTAAAGACCAAGATATAGTTATATACTCAGCAGCTGTGAAAGACGATAATATTGAATTAGTTGAAGCTAGAAAAAGAGGAATTGTAACTCTTTCTCGCAAAGATGCTTTGCCGTTTATACTCAAAGATAAGAGAGTGTTTTCAGTTGCAGGTGCTCATGGAAAAAGTACAACAAGTGCAATTTTAGCAAGCATGGTTGATGGCTCAGTCATCATAGGAGCTGAAAGCAAGCAGTTTGATACAAATATGTTTTATAGACAAAGTAACAATATAATTTTTGAAGCAGATGAGAGTGATTCTAGTTTTCTAAACTCTAATCCGTATATTGCAATTGTCACAAATGCAGAGCCTGAGCATATGGAATACTATAACTATGACTATGACAAATTTTATGATGCATATAGAACATTTTTAAAGAGTGCTACTATAAGAGTTATAAATGCAGAAGATGAGTTTTTGAGTACGCTTGATGATATGGATGCGATTCGTCTTTACCCTAGTCGTGATATAACTGAACTCAAAACTGTACTGAAAAATGGTGAGCCATATACTTCATTTATATTAAAAGATTTAGGTCATTTTGAAGTGTGGGGGATTGGTGAGCATATCGCTCTTGATGCATCTTTGGCTATTTTAGCAAGTATAAACGATATAGATTTAGAGAGTACTCGCGAGAAGATTAAAAACTATCGTGGTATAAAAAAGAGATTTGACATACTTACAAAAAAAGAAGGCTATGCACTTATAGATGACTATGGACATCATCCAACAGAGATAAAAGCAACAATGAACTCTGCTAAAGTTTATGCAGATTTACTTCACCTTGATAAGATAACAGCTATTTGGCAACCGCATAAATATTCACGTACTATTGATAACCTTGCTGGGTTTGTAGAGTGCTTTAAGGGTGTTGATGAGCTTATCATCATGCCTGTTTGGAGTGCTGGAGAAGAAAAACGAGATATAGATTTCGTAAAAGAGTTTAAAAAATACAGTCCTGAATTCATTGGAAAACTAACAAGAGTTGGGGATTTTATAGATTTGGATAATTCTAAAAAACTAGATCACGGTCTAGTCATTGGCTTTGGTGCTGGTGATATAACATATCAATTAAGGGGTGCTTAGTGCAAATTGTACTTTTTCTAATATTTATTCTTTTGGTTCTATTAGTGGTTGTGAGTAAAAACAATTCTTTTTCAAAAAATCAGAAGATTGTAGTAACAAGTGTTATAACTGTATTTGCTATAGGAATATACATTTACGAGAGTAGTGTAGGCAACAATGCAGAGTATAACCGTGACATGGTCAATGCTTTTAGACAAGGAAAAACTCTTACATGTAAAGAGTATAAAGTAAACAAAGAGAAATTTTTATATATAAGTGGCACACAAACTTTCATGCCAAAATCGAGCGAAACAACTCTTACAGGAGTTATTGTAAAAGTCTCTACATGTAAAGCAGATTAATGGATAAACTTTTAGCACAACTTGATTTACAAGAGTACGTTTCTTCTTACGAGAACTACCTTGCACGAAAAAAACCTCTCTTTTTAGAGGGGGATATTCATCTTCACCATAAACTTATACGTGAACTTTTTAATCATCAAAGTATAAAACCAATTCCTGAACTCATGAGTCTAGACCGCTCAATTTCAGTTATGCAAAAAAGTGGAGTTTTAAGACTTGAAGAGATATATGCTTATGTCAAAATTATAAACTATTTTTCATACTTAAAAAAAGCACTTTTGAGTGACGGTTTGTCTAAGTGGATGGAAAAGATAGTTGTACCAGAAAACCTTTTTGACATATGTAACTACTTCAACGATAAGGGTGAGTTTAAAGACTCTATTGATGAAACTTTTGAGTCTATTAGTAAAAGTCTACACCATATAAAAGAAGATATGCGACAAGCACTTAGACGAACAATGAGTGGACAAAAGATAAGCACTTATCTTGTAGACCGTCAAGTTCACTATATAAACAATCAAGAGGCACTTCTTCTTCGTGGTGGTTTTAACCATGTCATAAAAGGGAGTGTTGTTGGACGAAGTAGTAGTGGATTTTTTTACGTTACTCCTGAGAACATAACAAAGTTAAGGTCAAAACAGAATGATTTGTTGGCAAAAAAAGAGGAGTTGATTTACGAGTATTGTAAGTCAATTTCGACTACATTTACAAAGAGTCTATTTTTTCTAAAGTTTATCAATAGAGAGTTTGATAGGTTCGATGCTTATCAAGCAAGGGTTAGTTTTGCAAAAGATAGAGAGATGGAGTTTGTACTACCAAAGAAGAGTCGTGAAATCAAACTAGAGAAGTTTTCACACCCAGCTCTTAGTGATCCAAAACCAATAAGTTTAGATTTTTCTAAACAGGTTTTGATGATAACAGGTGTAAATGCTGGTGGTAAAACCATGCTTTTAAAATCAATACTAAGTGCGGCATTTCTTTCAAAGTATCTTCTTCCTATGCACATAGATTCACAAAAATCGACAATAGGCTCGTTTAAAGAGCTATTTGCCATACTTGACGACCCTCAAAATGTAAAAAATGATATATCGACCTTTGCAGGTCGTATGACTCAGTTTGCAGGGCTTTTTGGCAAGCACGGAACTTTGGTTGGTGTTGATGAGATAGAGCTTGGAACTGATGCGGATGAGGCTGCGAGTCTTTTTAAAGTAATCATTGAAAAGCTTATTGATCGTGATATGAAGATAGTTATAACAACTCACCACAAAAGACTAGCTTCACTTCTTGCAACTAACGAGCAAGTTGAACTTTTAGCTGCTATTTATGATGAGAAGAACCAGATACCAACTTACGGTTTTTTACAAGGAACTATTGGTAAAAGTTATGCGTTTGAGACAGCTTTGAGGTATGGTGTTCCTGCTACTTTGGTAAGAGAAGCGAGAGAAGTTTATGGAGATGACAAAGAAAAACTCAATGAGCTTATTCAAAAGAATATAGATTTAGAACTTAAAATGAGGGAACAATCTTCTAAGTTAGAGCATGAACTTGATGATATAAAACGATTAAAAATAAACTTAAAAGATGAAAAAGAACAGCACAAAGATGAGTTTGATTCATTAAAATCAAAGATGAATTTTGAGTACACAAAAGCTATAAAAGAGGCAAAAGATGCCATCAAAACAAAAGACTCTAAAGAGGCTCACCGTCATCTAAACAAAGCTCACGAGTACAAAAAAGCTACACATAAACCTCAAGAAAATATGCAAACTCCAATTCCACTTAAAGTCGGTGATACAATTAAATACAGTGGTTCTCGTGGACTTTTGAAGAGTATCAAAAAGAATCAAGCTACTATAGAGTGCGATGGCATAACTCTTAGAGTTCCATTAGATTCACTTAAAAGAAGTGGCACTATGCCAAAAAAGTTACCCAAAACAAGAGTAACTATTTCAAAAGAAAATGCAAACTCAACTGTGGTTTTAGACCTTCATGGTCAACGCGGAGTTGAAGCAGTAGAAAACCTAGATAAGTTTATATCAGATGCACTAATAAATGGTTATGAAGAGTTACATATATATCATGGTATTGGTACCGGAAAATTGGCTTATGCAGTGCGTGAGTTTTTAAAAATACACCCTAGTGTTGTAAGTTTTTGTGATGCACCACCGAACAGAGGTGGTTTTGGGGCAACTTTAGTAAAATTGTAATCTTGTTCTTTTTTGTGTATAATAGAAACATCTTATACACTAGGTGAATATTTTGGATAAAAACAGTCCAGACTTCGATATCAATGAATACTGTACAGAACTTGAGATTGAGAACAGGTCTCTTAAAAATATGTTATATGTTGATAGTTTAACAGGTTTACCAAATATTCTTTCATATAATAAAGAGATAAAAGAGATAACTAATCCCAAAACAATAATCGTAGACATAGATGCATTTAGTGAAATAAATGAGTATTATGGACGAGATGTTGGTGATTTTGTTCTACAAAAAATATCAAAAATAATAAAAGCTTATGCCGATAATGAAAATATGAAAACTTATAGAATAGGCTCAGATGAGTTTTTACTTCTTGGTTCTGGAGGACTTGACATAGAGAAGTATGAGAGAGTAGCCAAAGAAATGGTTACACTTCTTAAAACAAATGAGATTATAATACCAGAGATTAATGAGAGAATAGTTTTAGATTCTACAATAGGGTTTTGTTTAGAAAACGAAGATACTTTTAACAAAGCTGTCATTGCATTAAAGCATGCAAAAAAAGGACAAAGAGATTTTGCTTGTTATCTACATGGTATGGAAAACAAAAGCGAATATGAAGATAAACTAAAATATGCAAAACTTCTTAAAGGTGCTTTAGACAATGATAAGATTATACCGTACTATCAGCCTATATTAGACAGAGATGGCAATATTTTCAAGTATGAAACACTTGCTCGCGTTGAAGACGAAGAGGGCAAGGTTATAAGCCCTGGCTTTTTTATGAGTACCTCAAAAAAGGTAAGACTCTACTCTTTGATGACAAAGCAGATAATTGACAAGAGTTTTAGAGAGATTTCAAAAACAGATAAATCGATATCAATAAACCTTTTAGCAAGAGATATGATGGATGGTGATATAAGTAACTATATTATGGAAAAAATAAAAGAGTATCGAATTGAAAAACAGATTGTATTTGAGATACTAGAAGATGAAAGCATAGAGAATCAAACAAGAGTAGAAAACTTCATAGACAAAGCAAAACGAATTGGAGTTAGAATAGCCATAGATGATTTTGGAACAGGGTATAGTAACTTTTCATATCTTATGAAGTTAAAACCAGATTATTTAAAAATAGATGGTTCTATTATCAAAAATATAGATAAAGACAGAAATTCAGAAGCTATTGTAGAAGCTATTATCTCTTTTGCAAAGACTCTACATGTAAAGACAATTGCAGAGTTTATACACTCAAAAGAGGTTTATGATAAGTGTTATGAACTTGGTATTGATGAATTTCAAGGTTTTTACTTAGGAGAGCCTAATCCTTATTTGGTATAATATACCTTTATAAATAAGGAATTATATGACCACTCAAGAACTTTTCTTTAAACTATTACGTTATAAATCAATTACCCCAGATGATGATGGAGCACTGTTTTTTATAGCAGATTATCTTTCACAATTTAAGCATACTATTATAGATGTTGAAGACACAAAGAACATATTTATATATAAACGTTTTGGAGATGGTCCTCATCTTAGTTTTGCAGGACACGTAGATGTAGTTCCTCCTGGAGATGGTTGGAATAACGATCCGTTTGAACCAACTCTTAAAGATGGTAAAGTATATGCTCGTGGAACTCAAGATATGAAGAGTGGAGTTTGTGCATTTGTGCAAGCTATGAAACAAACAAAAAAATTCAATGGAACACTCTCTGCAATACTTACAAGTGATGAAGAAGGCGATGCAACACATGGTACTATTGAGGTTTTAAGATACCTTAAAGAGATAAATTTCCTACCAGATTACTGCATTGTGGCTGAGCCAACTAGTGAAGATGAGTTTGGTGATGCTATTAAGATAGGTCGTCGTGGCTCAATAAATGGATATTTACACGTAAAGGGTAAACAAGGACACGCTGCGTACCCTGAAAAATCTGTAAATCCTATAAGCCAAATAGCTCCTATTTTAGAGAAGATGGCAGACCATAATTTTGATAACGGTGATGATGATTTTGCTCCAAGTCAACTTGTTATAACAGACTTAAGAGCTGGTATGGAAGTAACTAACGTAACTCCAAATGAGCTTAAAATGATGTTCAATGTAAGAAACTCTACAAACACAACTAAACAGAGTGTGCAAGAGTATATAGATAGCTTATGTGGTGGACTAGATTATTCTTTGAAGCTTACCCAAGGCTCTTTCCCTTTTGTTACATGTAAAGATAGTGCAGTTATTGCAGCTATACAAAATGCTCTAAAAGTTGTGACTGGTTCATCTGCAAAACTTTCAACAGCAGGTGGAACAAGTGATGCCAGATACATTTCTCAGTTTGGTATAGATTCTATAGAGTGTGGTGTCACCAATGATACAATCCATGCCATCAATGAGAGATGTGGTATGGATGAGGTTGAGAAACTTGAAAAAGTTTTTTTACATGTAATAAAAAACTGGAAATAACGAAGTTGTGTAGGCAAAGCCTACACCAATGAAGATGATGGAGAGGGACTGGCTAGTTTTAGCTTGCTAAAAGTTGCCTGTCCCCGACCACAAATCGGATAAAGGATACAACAACAGATGAACTACATTAGTACAAATAAAGCACCAGCAGCAATAGGACCATATAGCCAAGCAGTTAATGTTGGAGATATGATATATACTTCAGGACAAATTCCACTAAATGCTTATGGGGCATTAGTAGAGGGAGATATAAGCGTTCAAACTAGACAAGTTTTACTAAATTTAACAGAAGTTTTAAAAGAGGGAGGGAGTAGTTTGGAAAGAGTTGTAAAAACAACAATCTTTTTAGCCGATATGGAAGACTTTGCAGATGTGAATAAAGTGTATGCAGAATTTTTTGGTACTCATAAACCTGCTAGAAGTACAGTAGCTGTAAAAACACTACCTTTAAAAGTAGGTATTGAAATCGAGGCTATAGCCTTAAAGGGGTAATTACCCCTTTAAGTTAGAGTATTTTTGCTCTACACTCTCTTGTAGTTTTGACGATTTTTTCTATGTTTTTTACAACATGATCATGACCTTCGACGGCATTGTCATAAGTTGAATATCTTCTATTAAATAGTGAACTTTCATACATGACTTTATCGTCTTTTTTTTCAAAAACCATAGTTTCATAAACATTTACATTGTGATGTTGGTTTAACCAAGAGTGGCGTACCTCCATTCTGATAGTTGAGATAAAAAACTTTTCTCCATTTATTTCAGATATATGTTTTAATTCTAAGTCTTGATCGTTAGTATGGTCCATTAAGAACTCCTTTTTTGTTTATTTTAACCAAAATGTATAATAAATCAATGACATTTTAAAATTATATAATTCTTAAACCTATATACCTTTACTCACTATTATAAACTTTATTTAAGTTTAAAAGTTGATTATAATCTAAAGGAATGATAGAAAATTTTATAATAGTTATAGTATGATAACAGCAATAAAATTTAAAGATCAAGGACATATAGTATGGCGAACAAACATTATGAGGTCTTAGTTGTTGGTGGAGGGATTTCAGGTGCGTCACTTTTTTATGAACTGGCTAAATATACTGATGTAAAGAGCATTGCTCTGTTAGAAAAGTATGAAGCTTTAGCAACGTTGAATTCAAAAGGAACTAGTAATTCTCAGACTATTCACTGCGGGGATATTGAGACAAATTACACGGCTGAAAAAGCAAAAACTGTAAAAAGAACAGCAAAGATGATTGAGAAGTACTGTTTGCAGTATGGTTACGAAAACAAATTTATGTTTGCTCATCAGAAGATGGCAATTGGTGTAGGTGATGAAGAAGTTGCTTACATGAGAAATAGATATAAGGATTTTAAAGAGCTTTTTCCATACCTTGAAGTTTTTGAAAAAGATAAGTTAAAAGAGATAGAACCAAAACTAGTTTTTGATGAAAATGGGAATGAGAGACCAGAGAGTATAGTCGGTGTTGGAGTTGAAGCTGAAGCTGGAGAGTGGAGTACAGTTGATTTTGGTAAGATGTCTGACAGTCTTGTAGAAAATGCACAGAAGATAGATGATGTGGTTACCGATGTATTTTTTAACTCAAAAGTTACTAGTATAAAACAAGTTGGTAAGATTCATGAGGTTGTAGCAGCTGGAGTAACTTATACGGCTGATTTTGTAGTTGTCAATGCTGGAGCTCATTCACTTTATCTTGCGCATAGAATGGGACATGGAACTGATTATGGTTGTCTTCCTATGGCGGGAAGTTTTTATGTTACAAGTAAAAAACTTTTAAATGGGAAAGTCTATATGGTACAGCATCCTAAACTTCCATTTGCTGCACTTCATGGTGACCCAGATATCTTGCTGAATGGCAATACTAGATTTGGTCCAACAGCACTTGCTCTTCCAAAACTAGAGCGTTATCATGGGAACTCAACAATTATAGATTTTTGGAAAACTCTTAGATTTGATAAAAATATAGTTAAGATATTTTGGGACTTATTAAAAGATGGAGATATCAGAAGTTATATAATGAGAAACTTTATGTTCGAAGTTCCTTACATAAACAAGAGACTATTTGTAAAAGATGCAAGAAAAATTGTACCATCTCTGTCTATAGATGATATAGAGTATGCGGAGGGTTTTGGTGGTGTTCGTCCACAAGTTCTTGATAAAAAGAATCAGAAGCTTATGCTTGGTGAAGCTAGTGTAAACCCAGGAACAGGAATCATCTTCAACATGACTCCAAGTCCAGGAGCAACAAGCTGTTTAGGAAATGCAGAACGCGATATAAAATTAGTCTGTGCTCATATTGGTAAAACATTCAACCAAGAAGAGTTTGACAAGGACTTGATTGAGTAATTCACTTGATTTATATGCAAAAATAGAGCCTTTGATAGGCTTTTATGATGAGTACGAAGAGCTGTACTCATCATACTTACAACTTCTTTATCCTCTACATGTAAACTCAGTTTTAGACATAGGTTGTGGTAATGGAAAACTTCTAAAACTTCTTAATGATAATAACTTTGATACCTATGGAATAGACAGAAGCAGTGAAATGATAAGACGAGCAAAAAAGCTTGGTGTAAATGCAGAAGTTAAAGAGCTTTCAAGTTTAGAAAAAAACTCATTTGAGTGTGCATTGGCTGTTGGTGATGTTCTTAATTATATGAAAGATGATGAGTTGGATGAGTTCTTTGATGAGGTAAAATCAGTTCTTCAAGTTGAGGGATATTTTTTAGCAGATATCAATACTAAACTAGGTTTTGAAGTAGCTGATGGAGTTATGGTAAAAGAGAGTGAGAATAGTTTTTTATCTGTTGAGGCAAACTATGAAGACGAAGTATTAACTACCAATATAACTCTTTTTGAGGAAAATAATGAAGTATATAAAAAATCATCAGGGCAAGTTTTACAGTACTTTCACACAAAAGAGAGATTTGAAAAACTAAAGAGTTTTAGACTTGTAGCATCTTCACCAATATCTATGTTTAGTGACGAAGACGAGAAATTACTAATGCTTTTTCAGGCTACTTGATAAGGTTACTTATCTCTTTAAAAACTTTATTCTTAGCACTAGCACATAGTTCAAAAAGAAGTGATTCGTAAGTAGTTGGAATTGCTCCTGCTTGAGTCATTCTTTCAATGGCTACTCTTTTGTCATTGGAGTTACGTGAGTCTATACAGTCTGTTACCAATACAGGCGTAAAGCCAGCTTCAAGTAGGTCAAGTACACTTTGCAAAACACATACATGAGCTTCCACTCCAAATACAATAACAAACTTTTTATTTTTATTTTTTATAGCGTGCATTGTAGCCTCTGTTTGACAACAACTAAAAGTAACTTTTTCATAAGCTATTTCATCTTTCAAAAGCTCTTTTATTGGTTCTACTGTATGACCTAAACCTTTAGGATATTGTTCATTTAAAATAAAAGGAATTTCAAGGAGTTTAAGTCCTTTTATAAGAGTTACAGTGTTTTGTAAAAGTTGTTCATTGTTATTTATATGAGGGAAAAGTTTTTCTTGAATATCTATGACTAAAGCTTGTGTTTTATTGGGTTCAATTCTCATAAGATTTTCCTATTTTGTTATGTACATGTAGAATGGTTTGGATTCAAGTTCCATATTTATCCAAATTCCGTTGTTTGGTGGTAAAGCACTTGTTGTTGAGTTTATAGTAGTATATGTTCTAGGTAGGTCAAAAAGAACTTTAATATCTTTTTTTGATAAAGCCGTTTTTGTACCACCCATTATGATGTTACAAAATTCACCAATTCCATCACTGATACCTTCCATGTCATCTTGTTTTAACTCTTCACCAAGCATAGCTTCTATAGAAATAAGTGCAACATCTTTTGGAAATACTAAGACAAATTGTCCTTCTATATCTCCTTTAAATTGCATGATAGCACTAATTATATTGCTTTTTATACTTTGGTCAAATAGACCAATAGTATGAGAAGTTTTTGTTGCTTTCAATCCAGTCATGGTTTCTAGATTATCAACTGCGGTATCAGTAAAAATTGCAAGGTTTGATACAAGTTTTTTAGATAGTAAAAATGCTTTTTTTACTGTATCTTTTTTCTCTTTTGTTAAGTTAATTTTAGTTTGATTTACTGCAAAATCCACTTGTGGATCCGAAATTTTTGTTCTAAATTCTTCTATATCTTTTGTATATAGTATATTGTGTTCATAGCGAGTAAGCATTGAGGCTTGTTTATCTAACTCTTTTTCATCCTCCCCATCATCAAACATTAGAACTTTTAGTTGTTTTTTAAAACTTTTAGTGTTTAAAAATAGTTTTGCTAAACCAAATGTTTTAAAAAGTTTTATGTATGTCTCTTTTGTCTCTTTTTTTAGAATTTTGTATAGGAGTGTAGTAAATTCCCCAAGGCATATAGGTGTATCTATGGTTTTTCTTATATTATGAAGTGCTTTTACTAATTCTTTTAGACTCTGTAAATCATAGGTTACATTTTGTAGTGAGATAAAAAGCCCATTAAGTTTTCTAGAGTTTATATCTTCTCTCATTTGGCTTATTTCTTGTAGTAGTAGTCTGTTATTTCTCTCATTTATTTTACCATCATAAGTAAAATATACAATTTTTTCTTTTATACTTTTCATAACTATACTTTATCTAAGAAAAGGTTATATAATATTGAATTAGTATGTCAAAATCTTAAATAAAAAATAAGTGTAACAAAAGAGGTAATAATGAAAGTAGTAGTTGCTATTGATTCTTTTAAGGGATGCGCGAGTTCATTGGAATTGGCAGAACATATAAAAGAGGGAATTTTAGATGTTTATCCTGATGGTGAAATTGTTATTTGTCCTATTGCTGATGGTGGAGAAGGTACGGTTGAAGCTTTTTCAAAAAATGATGGAGTAAGGCTAATAAGGGCTACATGTAAAGACCCATTGGGCAATAATATTCAAGCACAATATACAATTTTAAAAGATAATGTAGCAGTAATAGAGATGGCTAGTGCAAGTGGTTTACCTCTTATTGCACTTGAAAAAAGAGACCCTAGTCTTACAAGTAGTTACGGAACGGGTGATTTGATAAAAGATGCTATTAAAAAAGGTGTACGAGAGTTTATTGTAGGGCTTGGTGGTAGCGCTACTAATGATGCTGGGCTTGGGATGTTAATAAGTTTAGGATTTAGATTTTTAGATAAACTTGGTAATGAAATTAGTTTTGCAAGAGATTTAGGGGACGTTATCACTATAGATAAATCAAAGATTCTAAAAGAGCTAAAAGAGTGTAACTTTAGAGTTGCATGTGATGTAAACAATCCACTTTTTGGAAAAAATGGAGCTACTCATGTTTATGCAAAACAAAAAGGTGCAAATCAAAAAATGGTTATTGATTTAGATAAACAGCTAGAATGTTTTGCAAAGGTTGTAGAAGAAAAAAGTAGTAAGAAACTATATGACTATCCCGGAGCAGGAGCAGCAGGAGGGATGGGTTTTGCCTTTTTAGTTTTTTTAAATGCGAAGTTAAAATCAGGTATAAAAATAGTCTTAGAGCAGTTGGATTTAGAAAACAAAATAAAAGATGCCAATTTTGTTATAACAGGAGAGGGCAAGATAGATGAGCAATCTTCAATGGGAAAAGTTTTAAGCGGTATTGGGGGTATTTGTAAAAAACAAGGTGTCCCTTGTATAGCATTGAGTGGAAATTCAAGTGAAGCAAGTGACGGATTACATAAAATTGGAGTGAGTGCATATTTTTCTATATTAGATGCTCCAATATCATTAGGAGAAGCTATGAATAAAAGAGTAGCTTTGGATTTAATTAGAAAAAAAACTAAGCAAATATTTAGGCTAATAAAGGTTTCAAATCAGATTTGATTTATATTTGATTTTACTTTGATATAATCTTGTAATAAATAAAGAATATAATAAAAACAAAAAGGAAGTGTAAACATGCGTAAAAAGACAAAAATATTGGCAACAATTGGTCCAGCAAGTGATAGTTTAGAAATTTTAGAGGACTTAATAGAAGCAGGAGTCAATGTTTTTCGTCTAAATTTTAGCCATGGAACGCATGAATACCACTCACAAACTATAGCAAAAATAAGAGAAGCTTCTAAAAATGTAGATATTAAAGTAGGGGTATTGCAAGATATCTGTGGACCTAAAGTAAGAGTTGGAAAACTTGAATCTGATTTTTATCTAAAAAAAGGTGATAAGGTTATATTTACAAAAGAGAAAATGGAAGGTAAAAAAATAGATGAAGGTAATTACAAAGTCTGTATAAACCAACCAAATATCTTAGATATGATAAAACAAGATGAGTATATCTATATGTGTGATGGCTCAATTCGCGCAAAAGTATTGAGTACAGATGGTGACGTAGTAACGTATATAGACAATGATGGAAAACTTTCTTCAAACAAAGGGGTAAACTTTCCAAATACAGTTATAAACATAGAAGTAATCACTCCAAAAGATGAAAAAGATTTGCTTTGGGGTTCTCAAAATGAGGTAGATTTTGTAGCAATTTCATTTGTTCAAAATGCAAAAGATGTTCTTCGTGCAAGAGGACTCTTGGAAGGTTATGGCTCAAAAGCTCAAGTATTTTCAAAAATTGAGAAGTTTGATGCGGTAGAGAATTTAGAAGAAATTTTAGAAGTTAGTGATGGCATTATGGTTGCACGTGGTGACTTGGGTATAGAAGTTCCTTACTCAAAAGTTCCAACAATTCAGAAGAAAATTATTCGTATGGCAAATGCAGCTTCAAAACCAGTAATTACTGCAACACAAATGCTTTTGTCAATGACAGAAAATGATATGGCAACAAGAGCAGAGATAAGTGATGTGGCAAATGCAGTTTTAGATGGAACTGATGCAGTTATGCTTTCTGAAGAGAGTGCCATAGGAGTAAACCCAGTCAATGTCGTGGAAGTTATGACAAATACTATCATAGAAGCAGAAAAAATATATTCATATAACAAGTTTGGAAAGTTTGACTATATGGATGATACAGATATCATTACAGCTTCTGTTGCAAAGTTGGCAAGAAACTTAAAAGCAAAAGCAATTCTTTCACTTACAAGTTCAGGTAAAAGTGCAAAAAAACTAGCTCGTTATAGAATTA
>DQTM01000227.1 GCA_015662785.1 Sulfurospirillum arcachonense
GATTGAACTTCAGGTTCAAAGTTTCTTCCACGCATAGAAGCTGAGATATTTTCACTTCCTGTAGTAATAGCACTCTCAATCTCACCTGATTTTATAGAGGTATATGCGTATTTGAGTGCAGTTAAACCACTTAAACAGATTCCAGCAATACTTACAACTTCTAGAGGAGGTAAGCTTGTCTCACCATGAACCATCAAAGCGTGACTTGGAAGAAGTTGGTCTGGTGTTGTTGTACCGCATGCAAGAAGTTCTGCTGAATCTATATCAAAACCATCAACTTTAAGTTGTTTAATCGCCTCGGCTGCAAGTTTTGCATTTGAGTGTGTAGTTTCATTTGTCTCTGGGTTTATCGCATAGTATCTTGATTTAATACCGTTTGAGCGAAGAACTATCCTCTTTACTAAAGAGGGTTTACCATCAATCATGCCTAGAACATTTTCCATGTTTTTGTTATCTACTGCCTCATTTGGCATAAAGGCTACCATGTTATTTATATATACATCTCTCATTCTTATTCGTTATCTCCCGCTCGGTTCTTCATATTTTTTTGCTAAATTTTTTAATTTCTCTTCTTGAAAACTATTTACTATTTTTCTGATTATTATGCTAATTGGTATGACTGTAAAAGCTAAAGCAACCAAAAACAGAGAATAAAAAGTCATAATGATTTTTCTACCAAATGATTTTTTATTTCCGCATAATTTTATAAGTTTTGCCCATATATTGGCACTTCTTGTTGCTATTTTTTCTGCTGCAATTAGTTTGCCATCAATGTTTACTGCACCTAAGT
The DNA here is from genome assembly GCA_015662785.1 of Sulfurospirillum arcachonense. Taxonomy (GTDB): domain Bacteria; phylum Campylobacterota; class Campylobacteria; order Campylobacterales; family Sulfurospirillaceae; genus Sulfurospirillum_A; species Sulfurospirillum_A arcachonense_A. Next base: position 791 of record DQTM01000227.1, read on the forward strand.
TACTTAAAAGTGGCTCTCCACTCATATGTTTATCATTTTTTAGTGCTTCATTTAATCTAACACCAAATCTTGAAGCATTTTCTATATCACTTTGTAAAATCCCAGCTGGTGGGAAAAACCAAAAAGCATCTTTATTGCCACTCAAAAGCCATTTTGGTGTTGTTATAAGAGAATAAATCCCTTTGCCTTGATCAGTTAAAGCTACATTGTCAATCAAATTTGCATTTAGTCCTGTTAAAAGTGACTTCATTTTTTCTTGTGCCATTACCCACATATCGCGACATGCGATAAGCGTGATTACTGGTTTATCATGAAAAATCTTTTTTGCTTGTTCTGTTTTTAGAAAGCCGACAATTGGAGATGATGGAGCTAAAAACCAAATTGTATAACCCAAGATAATCAAATCATAATCGTTATCTAAAAACTCTACTTCTTTAACTTCACAGCCATCAACATGAACTGCTTCTGCAAACTCGTCAGCAAAATCATAAAAATTCCAAGGATATGGATATGACTCAACTGGTTCAATTGCTCTTACATGTACACTCACATCTTCATCAGGTAATTTTGATATAAAACTATCGATTACATTTTTAAGTTGACCTGTTTGAGAGTAGTATAGAACTAAGACTTTTTTTGGCATTTGTTATGTTTCTTTCAATAAAATGTGTATAATCTCTTATTTTACTTAAATAGTAATTAATTCCAAATAAAGCCTCTTAAAAGAAAAAATCTTTGCATAAAAAGTATGGAGTGTATACGACTCAATCTAATATTGTCTTTTAGTTTATCGAAGTGAGAAATTCTCTCTTCGCTAGGAGGATAATAGCACTCTACTTCAACGTCAATAATCTCTTTTTTTGCATAACTATGAAGTACTAAAACCTCAATTTCAAAATCAAATCTTCTATTTTTTGTGTTCAATTCAAGTATAGAAATAGGGTAAATTCTAAACCCACTTTGTGTGTCTTTTAGGCTTTTAAATGTCTCTAAATTTACCCAAAAATTACTAAATGCTCTTCCAAACTTAGAACTCTTAGGCACATTTTCATCTTCAAAATTACGACATCCTATGACAATGTTATCTTCTTTGTAAACATCTGTTAGCTTAATTATCTCGCTACTTAAGTGTTGTTTATCAGCGTCCATAGTAACAAAACTAGTATAACCAAGTTCTTTTGCTTTTTTAGCACCACTAAGAATTGCTTCGCCTTTACCCATGTTTTTTATATGAGTAATTAGCTCTACATGTAGACCCTCAACATCTACTTTTTGAGTTGAGCCATCATCTACAACTACTACTTCGTAGCCATGGGTTAAAACATCTTTTATGACTTCTAAAATATATGGGGAATTATAAACAGGTATGACAACACAAACACTCATAAACTAAAACTCGCTACTACTTCATCTTCACAGAAAACTTTAAAACTATTCTTGTTTCTCTCATAAATCAATGTTTGATTTGGTGTTACCGTTTTAAGAAATTTTGCTTTTTTTATTGTTGTAATTTTCATATTAAACAACTCTTCAACTATATCAAAATTCATAAAACCAGGAAGTATTGGTTTGGTTGGAAAATGTGCTTTAAAAACTGGGTGAGTCTCATCACATAAAGTTATAATAGCTCTATTTTCAGTAACTAAATCTATTGTATATAAATCTTTACTCAACATTACTCAAAAAACTCTTTAACACTCTCCCAAGTACTTTTGCTGCCTTCTTTAGTACCTTTCC
>DQTM01000060.1 GCA_015662785.1 Sulfurospirillum arcachonense
TGTATAGAGTTAGTTAAGAAGCACCCTCAGTTTAGATTGAGTGTGCAGTTACATAAATACCTAGGAGTTGAGTAGTGAGTAGTGCATTAATAGTTTTTAGTGGAGGGCAAGATAGTACAACTTGTCTTGGTTGGGCTTTGAAGAGATTTGATGAAGTTGAGACTTTGACCTTTGATTATGGTCAGAAGCATAGAGTAGAGATTTATCAAGCAAAAAAGATAGCAAAAGCTCTACATGTAAACAATCATGTTCTTAGCATTGATGCTTTTTCTCAGTTAAATGATTCTGCTTTGATAGATGGAAGCCTTGATATAACAAGTCCTCACAGAAACAGACCAAATATGCCAGCTTCTTTTGTGCCAAACAGAAATGCTATATTTTTTACCCTAGCTCATGCTTATGCACAAAAACAAGGCATAGAGAATATCATCATAGGCATAAACCAAACAGATTACTCTGGATATCCAGATTGTCGTCAAAACTTCATAGAGGCGTTAGAATTGACTTTAAATCTAGGAAGTGACTCAAATATAAAGTTTCACTCACCACTTTTACACCTCACAAAATCTGAAACGTTTAATATGAGCAAAGAAGAGGGTGTTTTGGACTTGGTTATAGACGAATCTCACACTTGTTACAACGGTGACCACAATACTAAAAACAGTTGGGGTTATGGCTGTGGGGAGTGTCCTGCTTGCGAGCTAAGAGCAAAAGGTTGGGAAGAGTATATAGAGTGAAAACAAAAAAACCTACAAGAGATAAAATTTTAGATGCTACATTTAAATTGGTTTATGTTCATGGATATAATGGAACAAGTATGGATATGATACTGAAAATGTGTGCCGTTCCAAAAGGTTCTTTGTATTATCATTTTTTATCTAAAAAAGATGTCGTCTTAGCGGTAGTAAAAGAGAGAATTTCTCCACGTATGAATGATTTTTATGAGCTAAAACAGATATCTGATGAGCATGAAATTAATACAATTATTAATACAATTTTAAAAGTTTCACAAAAACAAGATCTCATCAAGTATGGGTGCCCTTTAAATAGGCTAAATCAAGAAATGTCCCCAGTAGATGAAGACTTTGATCGAGAGATTAATCTTATCTATTTAAATATAAAAAATAAGATAAAAGTATTGCTTGAAAATAGTAATTTACAAAATCAAAAAGAGTGTGATTCTCTATCTGAATTTATTGTTGGTACTGTATGGGGAAGTTTATCACTAAGCCCAAATCAATCATCAAAGCAGAGATATTTAGATTCAATTAAACACTTGATTATTTACCTTAAAAGTCTTAAAAAATAAATTAGACCATTTAGTCTAATTTAAGATAATTTATTATATCATCTCTTTTGTAGACTAAATAGTCTAATAATTCAAAGGAGAATAGATGTTTATAATAGAACCAATAAAAAAAGAAAATGCAACAGGTGAGCTAAAAGTTTTATATAGAATGATCGAGAGAAGCTTAGGATTTGTACCTCCTCATTTTGAACTTTTTGCTACTATTGACATTGAAGCAATGAAAGAGTTTGTACAGTACAATCAGTACATGATGACGCATAAAAAAATAGATAAAGATATTTTGCCATATATGAGATTGTATATAGCAAATAAAGAGTGTAGAGGTTACTGCACAACTTTCAATAGAACAATGCTTTTAAATATGGGAGCAGATGAAAAAATTATAAATAATATAGTAGATGAGATAATAAATATTCCCTTCAAAAATGAACAAAAAACCTTAGTATTAAAAGTTTTAAGAGCTTTATATAATCCAGAAGATTTTAATCAAGATGACTTAAATGAGTTATATGAATTAGGTTTTAATGATAAAAATTTCTTTGATTTACTTAGTTATATGTCTAATTTTATGAGTAAGAGTAAAATAATAGAAGTTTATTTAAAATAATTTTTTATCAAGTGAAGTTTTATATGTGAGTTTATTTTCTCCACTTGGTGAGATTTTAAAATTTAATTAAAGCATTTTAATGCAATCTTCTTTTGTATTAATCATACATAAAAATTCATACTCTTTATTGTAACATGCTTCATAGTAGTGGTTTATTCCAGCAGGAATATAGATAAAATCACCTTTTTTTGCGTGGTAGACATCATCACCAACTACAACTTTTGCTTCGCCTTCTAGGACGTATTGTTGGTGTTGAATTATGTTAGTATGGTTTGGCATACTTCCGCCTGGTTTCATAGATATTTTTCTTACTATGAAATCTTTGTCTTCACTTGGAGTTAAGACAGCTATAGTTGTTTTTTGTGTTTTTGGTACATTGTTTCTTTTAAAACTATCACTACTTTTACAATACATGTAAATCCTTTTTTAAATTATTTTATCATAAATTGTAAAGAAATTGTAAAGAAGTATATTATCTGAATTTACAAAGTAGGAATACAATTTCATTATCAAATTAATAAAGGTCAATTATGAAAAGAAGAGTACTGTTTTTACTTTTGCCATTATCTGTTTTTGCTTCATCATTTAATCCACAAATGCAAGGATACATAGATGATTTAAAAGTAGAAGCAAAAGGTAATAATCCAGATTTTATAGATTTCAGTGTTCAACGTGGTGAACAAATATTTACAACAAGTCATATAGGTAAGAGAGGGGAACGCATATCATGTACAAGTTGCCATAGTTTAAATCTAAGAAATAATGGTAAAAATATACATACAAATAAAGTTTTAGAACCACTTTCTCCATCAAAAAATACAAAAAGATTAGTTAAAGTCAAAAATGTCAAAAAATGGTTAAGACGAAATTTTAATGATGTATACACCAAAGAGGGAACAGCGCTTCAAAAAGGTGATGTTCTTTATTATATAAATTCAAAATAGAAAGGGAGAAGTTATGAAAAAAATAGTAAGTTTGATAGTATTAATAGTAGGTATATCTTATGCAAGTGGGGTAAAACCAGTAGATAATCAACTCTATAAAGATGAGTGTGCTAGTTGTCATTTTGGGTTTCAGCCAGGGTTATTGCCAGCTCGTTCTTGGGTTAAACTCATGGGTGATTTAGAAAACCATTTTAAAGATGATGCTAGTTTAGATAAAAAAGACGTAGAAACATTAACACAGTATTTGGTAAAAAACTCTAGTGATAATTCGAGAAATTATAAAAGAAGTAGAAAAATCACAGATTCAATCCCAAGAAGTAGCACTCCTGTTAGAGTAAGCCAAACTCCTTACTTTAAAAAAGAGCATAGAGAACTAAGAGAAACCATGATAAGCCAAAAAGAGGTAAAAAGTATAGCTAATTGTACGGCATGTCACACAACAGCTTCAAAAGGAGTATATAAAGAAAGATATATAAACATTCCAAACTATGGAAAATGGGATGACTAAAAGCTATATTTGGCCAGTAGCCAATAGAGTTTCACATGTTTTATTGATGGTGTTTTTTACACTGTCATATATCCTAGCAGATTTTGATAGATATCTTAGTTTGCACGTGGCTTTTGGGCTTGCATTAGGAGTAGTTTTTTTGTTTAGGATAGTATGGGGATTTATTGGTCCCAAACATTCTAAGTTTAAGGATTTTAACTTTAACCTCTATGATTTGAAAAATTATCTGTTTTCTATATTTGTTAAAACAAAAGAGTACGCAGGACATAATCCTGCTTCAAGTTATGCAATAGTAGCTATGATAGTAGTTGCTTTTTTGACTATTGTCAGTGGTCTTTTTGCTTATGGGATTGAAGAAAACCGTGGAGTGTTATCCTTTTTACACCAATCTTTTTTTAGAGATATGGAAGTTTTTGAAGATATACATGAGTTCTTTGCAAATCTTTTTTTAGCAATTATAGTTTTACATGTAGCGGGAAGTTTGGTTGATAGGTTTATCAAAAAAAGTGATGCTATTGATTCTATGATTAGTGGATATAAAGTGCTTTCATCAAAAGTAGATATCAAAGTAAATTTAGCACAAAAATTATTTGGAATTATTTGGATTGTAGTCTCTTTATTTAGTTTGTATTATCTGATTTTTACTAAAGGCAATATTTTTATAGCAAGTTCGTATGTAAAACAGGATTATACTGTTTTACATAAAGATTTTTCAGAAGAATGTGGTAGTTGCCATATAACTTATCCTCCATATTTACTTTCTAAAAACTCTTGGATTAGTATGATGAAAAATCTAGAAAATCATTTTGATGATGATGCCTCATTAGATGAAGTGACAAATCAATCAATACTATCTTTTCTTATGCACAATAGTGCCGAAAATTCTACTCATAAGAGTGCATTAAAAATATTAAAAAGTTTAAAAGATAATAATAGTACAATAGCTATAACAAAGACGCCATATTGGAGAAAAAAACATGATGAGATTGAGAAATCTGTGTTTGCAAGCAATGAGGTAAAAAGTAGGGCGAATTGCAAAGCTTGCCATGAGAATATTGAGAATGGTTTACTTGAATACGATTTGATAAATATACCAGATATAAAAGGATAAAAATTGAGAATTTTACTTATTTTTTTACTGCTATTTACTTTTATATATGCTGATAGGGATGATGATAGAAAGCATCATTATAGTAAAGATCTTCGTTATTTAAAACTCTCATCTACTCAAAAAAAAGAGATGAAAGTTATTTTAAAAAAGTACAGAAAAGAGATAAGAGAGTTTCGAGAATATAAAGAAGATTTAGTAGAAGAAAAAGAAAAACTGTTTATAGAAGATATTTTAAATGAAAGCAAAATAAGAGAGATAAATCAAAAAATCAGTGAGTTTTCTACAAAAATAGAGATAAATTTTTTGAAAGAAATTCATAACCTTTTATCACTAAAACAGAAAAAAAGATTTAAAAAGTATATTGAAGAGTGGGAGATAGAGTGAAAATAGTACTTATTGAAGATGATTTGGATATGCAAGAACTTCTAAGAGATTATTTAAAAACATACGAGTATGAAGTAGAAGCATATGAGAAACCACTCGAAGCATTGGATTACATGAAAAACAACGATGATTATGTTTTGGTTGTATTAGATTTGATGTTACCACAGATGGATGGTTTTGATGTTTGTAAAAAGATAAGGCAACGAAGCAATATACCTATTATAATTTCAAGTGCAAGGGGAAATCTTGGAGACAAGGTAGTGGCTTATGAATATGGTGCTGATGATTATCTTGCAAAACCTTATGAGCCAAAAGAACTTATTATGAAAATCAATGCTATTTTGAGAAGAACAACTAACAAGATGAGCTTAAAAAAAGTAGGAGACTTTGAAGTAAATGAAGATGCTATGGAGATTGTTCAAGATGGACATACTTTAGAATTGACTACTATTGAGTATAAAATCTTTTCATTGCTTTTAA
>DQTM01000012.1 GCA_015662785.1 Sulfurospirillum arcachonense
AGTTCTTCATATAGTTTCTCTCCTGGGCGTAACCCTGTAAACTCTAACTTCACATCTTTTTTACCAGAGAGTTCTATCATCTTATTTGCTAAGTCAGTTATGCGTATAGGTTCACCCATGTCCAGTATAAATATCTCTCCACCTTTTGCTATGGCTCCTGTTTGAAGAACCAACTCACAAGCTTCAGGTATGAGCATAAAATAACGAGTTATATCTTTGTGAGTGACCGTTACGGGTCCACCTTTTTCTATCTGTTCTTTAAATTTTGGTATAACAGAACCTGATGAGCCTAGAACATTACCAAATCTTACAGCTGCTATCTCTGTGTTTTTACTCTCAACATTGCCCGCATAAAGTTCACATATACGTTTTGTGGTTCCCATGACATTGGTTGGACGAACTGCTTTGTCCGTTGAAATCAATATAAACTTTTTGACATTATACTTTATAGCTAAATCTATGCAGTTTTTTGTACCGATTATATTGTTTTGTATGCCCTCTTCTATATTTGCTTCTACTAAAGGAACATGCTTGTATGCTGCTGCGTGAAGTACAATATCGGGTTTACATGTAGAGATAGTACGTTCAAGCGCTTCGATATTTAAAACACTATGCATAACTGACTTAACTTTACTAGAATTTAGCTCTTCCGTTATAGAATAAAGATTGAATTCACTATGATCAAGTAAGGTTAACTCTTGTACACCATACTTTAGACACTGGCGACTTATCTCACTTCCTATGCTTCCACCAGCTCCTGTAATAAGAACTTTTTTATCTTTTAAAAATCTTAATATAGCTTGTTTATCCAGATCCTGAGGATGGCGTGCTAGCAAATCTTCTACGCTTAAGTTTTTCAACTGTGATACAAATGATTTATCATCTAAAATCATATCCATAGAAGGAAGTATACGTATATCTTCAAAATAACTATTTAGTTTTTCATATATCATATTGACATGATTTTGATTTGCTGAAGGCATAGCAATGATGAGTAAATCAAACTTTTTCTCATCTGCAATATTTTCTTTTAGTTTAGCTTTTGAGATGATCCTAATCCCATCTATACTTCTTTTTTGAAGTGCAGTATCATCATCTATAAAATATCTTATTTTAAACTCTGAGTTTCTATACTCTTCTTCAAGCTTAAGCCCTGCCCTTCCAGCTCCATATATGACTAAATTCTTGTATTTTTTAACTCTGCTTCTGTTTATAAAAATACTATATGAGTACATGATAAAATTGATAGCAAAAAGATAAAAAGCAAGTTCAGAAAGTAGTCCAGCAATTCGCACTTGTCCATAAAGAAAAGGCATATAAACAAAAAACGCCCCAATATAAACAAAGCTTTTAAGTATAAATGTCTTTTGAGTTGCCTTGCTCCATGATAAAGAGTAGTCTTTAAAAATCAAGATAGAGGCTAAAATACGAATAAGTATAACCCATAAAACAACATCTAACTCAAAAGGTCTATGAAATATCCAAAAAGTCCAAGCAAATGTTGTAAAACTTAGGAAAATGATGACTAACAGGTTTAAAACTCTTTTATCTAAATGTATATTCATATTTCTCTCTTATTGGATTTATTTTAAAATCTTATAAACTTTTTCTTCACTATTCATCTCTATCGTAAACTCAACTCTTCTTGCCTTTTCTATCTCGCCTAGCTCTGCAAAAGCCATGCCATTTGCCCTAAAAAACTTTTCAAGCCAAGGTCTATTTTCTTTAGTCACTTCATCCTCCAAACTATAACAGTATGACAATACTGCATAAGCTCTATTTTGTGAAAGCTTCATGTTATTGAGATATATCTCTTTTTTAGATGACGAGGTACCCCACTTGTCTGAAGTGTGACCTTCTATCCTTACTTCTTTAATCTCATCTTTATACTGCTTTGAAGTCAGTATTTTGAGATACCTAGGGAAAAACTCTTCTAGTACTTTTTTAAACTCAGGGTTAATATCACTTCTGTTTACCTCAAACAGTACTTTTGGTGAGTTAAATACTACTGTATTGTCCTTAGTTATCTCAGCATCCCAACTTTTTAAGTCATCTTCAAACTCTTCATATAATACTTCATTTAAGTTAGCCTTGGAATCTCTATATGAGATGGCGATATCTTTCATGCTGTCTTTTTGAGATTGCATCTCCATCATAAACCCAATGGCAATAAATAAAAAAACCAACATCAGACCAGACATCATATCAGATATGCTCATCCATTCACTATTTGCTTTCAGTGTCATCCTTTAACTTTTCGATTATAGATAATATCGTAGCTACACTCATACCAACAATCGATGTAAAAAATGCTGTTTTTAATCCTGAGAGTATCTTGTTTACACTGTTCATTATATCTTCTGGGTTAAAACCTTGCAATCCTATGAAAATTCCTACAAATGTACCAAGTACACCAACGCTAACTATCTGAGATTTAAAGTCTTTTTTTGTCTTTATATCGATAAGTGCCAAAATAAAGATTATAACCACAAAAACAAGATTGACAGGGTCTAACAAAACGTCAATATATGAACTAGCTCTACTCTTTTGAACACTTTTTTTACAAACTCCCAAAGTTAAATCAGCTCTATTTTGCGTGACTAGTTTTTTACTTATACCATCAATATTTGCTAGTTCATCTACGCTCTTAAAGCATTGGTTTAGTTCTCTATATTTTATAATTTTTGAGGCTTTTGCTTTTCCTATGCCATTTAGCTCTAAGAACTCACTTGGAGTAGCATTGTTTATGTCTACAATGGCAAATAAAGATGTTATGCTAAAAAATATAGTTATGATGTATTTTAAAATGATTTTACTTTTCCTATACCTTTTAGAGAACTAAGCTCTATCGCACTTGCATTGTTTATGTCTACAGAACTCCATAAAAAACTAACTGCTAAAA
>DQTM01000196.1 GCA_015662785.1 Sulfurospirillum arcachonense
AGTATCTCACTAGATTTAAAAACTTTTATGGTTAAATTTTTTTAACCATAAAAGTTACTGTTTGACACATTTTTATAAAAATAAAATATTTTTTACTAATAAAGTAGCTATATATAAGCACTTTTGATATGATTGGTACCTGTAACTTATTGTAACAAGGAGTATCATGGATAGTGATAATATACTTTTTGCTGATGTATTGATTGTTGGAGCTGGTCCTTCTGGACTAAGTACAGCAATACATTTAGCGGATGAGCTTAAGAAAATTGGCGATAACAAAAAAATAATGGTAATCGAAAAAGGTAATGCAGTTGGGGCTCATATCCTCTCTGGTGCGGTTATAAAAACAGATGCTTTTAAAGAGTTGTTGAGTGAAGAAGAGTTCGATGGGCTTCCATTTGATTGTGAAGTTACTACAAATACAACTCTAAAATTATCTGAAAATGGTTCTTTTAAGTTGCCATTCCATCCTCCATATATGAATAACATAGGAAATAAAATAGCTTCTCTTGGACAAATATGTAAATATTTGGCACAAGTAGCAGAATCAAAAGGCGTAGAGGTCTATGCTGGATTTTCTGTTCGTGAACTGTTATATGAAAATGACAAAGTTATAGGCGTAAAAACAGTAGATACTGGGCTTGATGAACATGGTATAAAACAGAAAAACTACCAAGAGGGAACTAGGGTAAAAGCAAAAGTAATTGTTCTTGCTGAGGGTATTAGAGGCTCACTTGCAAAACAGCTAAAAAATAGATTTGATATGAAAAAAGACTCAAACTCTCAAGTCTATTCACTAGGAATTAAAGAGTTATGGAGTGTTCCTGAAACTAATATAAAAGAGGGTGACATTTACCATACTTTTGGTTATCCGCTAAACACAAGCGAAGAGTTTGGTGGTGGTTTTATTTATGGATTGAAAGATAATAAAGTAGCAGTTGGTTTTGTTGTTGGGCTTGATTATAAGGACCCAGCACTTGATCCTCATGCATTAATGCAAGTTTGGAAGCAACATTCAGCTGTCAAGAAGTTTTTAGAGGGTGGGGAAATTATTGAGTTTGGTGCTAAAGCCTTGCCTGAAGGTGGTTGGGATTCGATTCCAAAGCTTTATACTCACAATGTACTCATAGTAGGGGACAGTGCAGGTTTTGTAGCAATGCCAGCTCTAAAAGGTATTCATCTTTCAGTTACTTCAGGAATGTGTGCTGCAAAAACAATTTTAAATGCTTTAAGAAACAGTGATACAAGTGAATCAAGTTTAGCGATGTATAAAGAGTTAATAGATAATAGTAGAATTAAAAAAGAGATGTATCCTGTAAGAAATTTTAGAGCAGTTATGACTCAAGGCATATGTATAGGTACTATGAAATTTGGAGTTCAACTACTAACAGGGGGTGCATGTGCATTTGTGCCAAAACTAGAGAAAGACAATGCAACTTTGAAGAAAAAATATGAGTTTGATGGAGTCCCTTTTGCTAAGAGATTTGAAGGAAAACTAGAGTATGACAAGAAGCTAACTTTTGATAAAGATACAAGTGTTTTTTACTCAGGAACTTTTCACGAAGAGGAGCAACCTAGCCATTTACATGTAGAAGATTATGAAAGTTTTAGTGAAATCAATATAAAACAGTATGGAATGGCTAGTCAGTACTTCTGTCCAGCAGATGTTTATGAAGAGCATGTAGATAGAAAAGGAAATCATGGTCTTAAAATCCACTCTGAAAACTGTGTACACTGTAAAACATGTGATATAAAAACCCCAAATGATGCAATTACGTGGATGACACCTTATGGTTCAGACGGTCCACAATACCAAAATATGTAAGGGAGCGATGATGACAATAATAAGCTTAATGAAACAAGTTCCCGTTCCCTCTCAAATGAGAATGGGTGACGATGGATTGATGGATAGAACAAAAGCTAAATCGATGATAAATATCGATTGTTCTTTTGCTTTAGAAGCAGGACTTCAACTAAAAAGTATGATGAGTGATGCGAAACTGATAGTCTGTTCTATGGGACCTCCCTCTTTTGAAATGTCTTTGAAAACTGCAATCTCTATGGGATATGATGAAGCGTATCTTCTTAGTGATAGAAAACTTGGCGGTAGTGACACTTATGCAACTGGTCTTGCAATATCAACAATGCTTAAACATTTGGGTTTTGGTAAAGGCTTAGATGAAGATTTTATCATAGTTGCTGGTCGTCAAACAAGTGATGGTGATACAGCTCATGTTCCTTCTCAGGTAGCTGAAAATTTAAATATTCCTCAGGCCACTTTTATAGAAGATGTGCAGTTTGAAAAAGGGAAAATAGTAGCAAAAAGAATTATAGAGGGTGGTTTTCAGACTCTTAGTTTGTCAACGCCTTGTGCTTTGTCTTTGACTCCCACAGGAATTTCTCCAAGAAGACCAACCCTTGCAGGCGCTGTAAAAGCAAGAAGTGCAGAAGTAACAGTTTTTAGCATAGATGACATCAACCTCAGTGATGAGAAGATAGGCTTAACGGGTTCTCCAACCATAGTTGCAAAAGTGACAAATATAAAGAGTGATAGGGCTCCAGTGATAATGTGCGCAGATGTTGAGGCTTTAAAAGAGAGTATAAAATTAGGAAAAAACAGTTTAGAGAGTGTAGAGAAAAAAGTCAAAAAGAAAAAAGAGGCACCTGAAGATTTTGAAAAAGTAGACTTTCGAGATGGAGCAAGTGGAATTCTTACTTGGGCAGAAGTGGTCAATGGAAAAATCTCACGTCCCTCTTTGGAGCTTCTGACTCCTGCAAAAAGACTAGCTAGTGCATTACAAAACAATACAAAAGTAAGAACACTTTTAATAGGTAGTGGAGTGGAAGATTTAGCAAAAGAGCTTATTTACCACGGAAGTGATGAGGTTATAGTGGTTGATGATGTGAGATTAGAAGAGTATATGATATTACCATTTTCTTCTATATTCGCTCAAGTTATAAAAGAGTATAGACCGGAGATAGCTCTGTTTGCAGCTACTACTGCTGGACGTGAGTTGGCTCCTAGAATTGGAGTGAAGACTCAAAGTGGTGTAACTGCTGATTGTACAGCGCTAGAGATTGGCGAGCATATAGATAGAAAGAAAAAAGTAGTATACTCACCTATATTAGAGTCACGTAGACCAACTTATGGGGAGTCAAAACTTGCTACCATACTTGGTTTTGTCTGTCCTCAAATTTCAACTGCAAGAGCAGGTACGTTTGAAGTTCCTACTAGAGATGAAAAGGCTAAAGGTGAAATAAAAGTTTACGAGCCAAGTTTGAGTGAAGATGATTTTTTAACCAAGATTGTAGAGACTATTAGAGGGGAAGGTGGGTTATCAAATCTGTTTGAAGCTGATGTGATAGTTGCTGGAGGAAGAGGTACTTTGGGTGACGATATGAAACTCATAAAAGAGTTAAGCTCAGCTCTAAATGAACAAGGCATTAATGCAGAGTGGGCATCAAGTAGACCGGTTGTGGATAGTGGAATTTGTGAATACGCAAGACAGATAGGACAAACTGGAAAAACAGTAAGACCAAAGGTTTATATAGCAGTTGGAGTATCTGGAGCTATTCAGCATATCGCTGGTATGAAAGAATCAGAGTCAATAATCGCTATAAACAAAAATCAAAAAGAGGCTATTTTTTCTAACGCAGATTTTGGTATTGTTGGGGAGTATAGTGAAGTACTGCCAGAGTTGATAAAACAGGTAAAAGCTGGATTTGTATTTGGGCTGAAGGTATAAAATATGTATGAAGTGATGAGTAAAGAGTACTTGGCTGAAAATATTTTATCTATGGACATAAAAGCTCCTAGATTGGCTAAAAAAGGCTATGCCTGGGCAGTTTTTAATAGTAAAAACAGATGAGTATGGAGAGAGAATACCTCTTACTGCTTGTGACTATGATAGAGAGTATGAGACTATAAATATAGTTTTTCAAGTGGTTGGTAGAAGTACACTTGATATGGAAGAGCTTGAAGTTGGTGAGTGTTTTGAAGATGTAGTTGGTCCACTTGGGCAGATGTGTGAGTTTGTGCATGTAGACACGGAAGAGTTGAAAAAAGAGAGATTTGTTTTTATTGCTGGTGGTGTTGGAACTGCACCTGTGTATCCTCAAGTTAAGTGGCTTGTGGAACGTGGTGTAGAGGTAGATGTGATTATAGGGGCGAGAAATAAAAAATTACTTATTATGGAGAAACAGTTTAGAGAGTTGACTCCAAATGTGCATATCTGTACAGATGATGGCTCATATGGTTTTCATGGAAATGTTACTCAGTTACTTGAAAAACTTGTAGTAAAAGATGGAAAAAAGTTTGCTTGTGTTGATGGACCTGAG
>DQTM01000117.1 GCA_015662785.1 Sulfurospirillum arcachonense
CGTGATTTAGGCGTTACAACAATCATGTATAACTGTAACCCTGAAACGGTTTCTACTGATTATGATACGAGTGATATACTCTATTTTGAGCCGATTGACTTTGAACATGTTAGAAGTGTAGTCGAGCGTGAAAATCCAGATGGAATTATAGTTCACTTTGGTGGACAGACTCCTCTTAAAATCGCAAAAAGATTAACAGTAATTGGTGGCAAGATTATAGGAACGACTGCAAGAGTCATAGATGAAGCAGAAGATAGAGAAAAGTTTTCTAAGTTTCTAAGAGAAAATGACATAAACCAACCAAACAATGCAACAGCTTCGAGTAAAGAAGAAGCTATAAAACATTCGAAAGACATAGGGTATCCTGTTCTTGTTCGTCCTTCTTATGTTCTTGGTGGTCGTGGAATGAGAACGGTATATAATGAAGAAGAATTAAAACAGTACATGGATGAAGCAGTTAGTGTTTCTCATAATTCTCCAGTTCTTCTTGACCAGTTTCTTGACCGTGCTATTGAGCTTGATGTAGATGCTATTTGTGATGGAACTGACGTATATATTGGTGGAATTATGCAGCATATAGAAGAAGCAGGAATCCATAGTGGTGATAGTGCTTGTTCACTTCCAACAGTGAGCCTAAGCGATAGATTGATTAAAAAAGTGGAAGACCAAACTAGAAAAATAGCACTAAATCTTGGTGTTATTGGACTTATGAATATTCAGTATGCAATCTACAAAGATGATGTTTTTATGATTGAAGTTAATCCAAGAGCTAGTAGAACAGTTCCCTTTGTAAGTAAAGCAACAGGAATTCCTTTAGCAAAAGTAGCAACTCGTGTTATGTATCAAGGTGATTTGAGAGAAGCACTAAAATTTTACGATAAGTACAACGTAGTTGAAGAAGTTGGCAACATATTAAAGCCAAAACTAAAAGGTCATGTATCTATAAAAGAGGCTGTTTTCCCATTTAGTAAACTTAGTGGTGCAGATTTGATTTTAGGACCTGAGATGAAAAGTACAGGTGAAGTTATGGGTATAAGTGATTCGTTTGCAACGTCTTTTGCAAAGTCACAGATAGCTTCTAGTAATATGATCCCAAGTTCAGGTACAGTTTTTGTATCTTTAACTGATGAAGACAAAGCATATGCAAAAGATATAGGAGCTGGATTTGCAAAACTTGGTTTCAAAATTTTAGCAACTGGTGGAACTCATAATGCTCTTGTCATGGTTGGAGTAAGTTCAGAGTTTGTTCACAAGATAAGCGAAGGTAGACCAAATATCGAAGATAAGCTTAAAAATGGTGATGTAGATTTAGTAATCAACACAAGTGATGCAAAATCAAGTAAAGATGATGCGAAGAAGATTCGCCAATCTGTTCTTAGATTTAATATCCCTTACTTTACTACTATCGCAGCAGCACGCGCGGCAGCTGATTCTATAGAACATATAGAAGATGGGAGTGCCTTAGAGCCTAAAGCACTTCAAGATTACCTTAACTAAAATGTTAAACCAGCAGCTAGTTTATCTCGTTCAAACCGAGACTACTGCTGGATTTCTTTCTCAAAACTCTCAGGCTTTAGCTAGTTCAAAACAACGAAATAAAACTCAAGCATTTATCATGTGCGTTGACTCACTGAGTACATTAAAAGAGTTTACAAGAGTACCTAAAAAGTTTAAAAACAGACTCAGACGTTCAAAACAAACTACTTTTATCTATCCAAATGGCAAGGCTTTACGTGTGGTAAAAGATGAGAAGCATTTGAAGTTTCTTAAAAAACTAGAATGGGCTTACTCTTCATCTGCTAATCTTACATGTAAAAGTTTTAAAGAGAGTTATGCGAAGCAAAAAGCTGATATAATAGTAGAAGATAGTAGAGGTTTTTTTGAAAGTACACCTTCAAACATGATAAAGATAAATAGCAAAAAAGAGAGGAAGTTAAGATGATTAATCGTATATTGGGTTCGCTTTTTATGGGTTTTATATTTATTAGTATCTTAGATTTTTTATATTTTATTGGGCTGAAGCTAAACTATTTTGATTTGTATAAAATAGATGTTTATTTTAATGTACTTTTTTACGATAGTCAAAACTTTTATATTTTGATTCCTTTAGCACTTGTGGTTGGATATATGCTAATGTATAGTGCATTTGCTAAACCTTTTATGAAAGCATATATAATCATCATAATTTTATCAACTACTACACTTTATGAACCAATAGGCAGAAGTTTAGGAGAAACTATTTTTCTTAAAGAGAACCAACGCTTTAAATTTGGCTCTACAACCTTTAGTGGAGCAACTCTATATGAAGGAAGAAGAGATATTTATATATATAGACAAGAGTTATTAAAAACAGTTAAATTGCCTATATATGAGGTTAAAAATATAACAATAGAATAAATATTCAGAGCTGGGGGAATTGAGCAGTTAGGAAATAATACTTAAGGAACATTATGTTCTTTTAATGCCATATTTGACAAATCATCATACAAGGTGTTCTAATATTTGCGATTTTCTGCTCAAAAGAACACTATCATTTTAAGAAATCGTATC
>DQTM01000268.1 GCA_015662785.1 Sulfurospirillum arcachonense
ATAAAAAAGCATTTAGAGTTTAAGCTAAGTGGTTATACGATAGAAAATATTATACTAAAAGGCAAGTGTAAAAAATGCAATCAGATATAAAGCTCAAACCTATCCATCTGTTTTAAAAGTGATTCAAAAAGTTTTTGTGCATGTTTTAACATCTTTTCATTTTGATGTTCTGCTTTTTCAAGAATTTTATCTAATGTTTTAAGTGTTTTATCACTTAGATAATTTTTCGTATCTAAATTATCAGTTTTTGGGAGGTATTGGTTTATATCAAAGGCACTATTTGTTATTTCAGCCATACTGAAATTTTCTTCACTATCTTTTACGTTTTCCATGTACTGTTCAAGCATAGGCTTAATAGTTTTCATGGCTGCATCTATCTCTTTTTTATCTTGTGCATCTATACCGTTGCCTTCATAGTGAAAGCTATATCCATAGGAGTGAGTAAGACTAAGCATCATACTTGTTGAGTTATCATCTTTTTTGTATGCAACTTCTGAAGATTTTTCATCATACATTTTTAAATCTATTTTGTCTCCACTGCTTGTTTGCATAGAAAAATTAAAATCATTATAGTTGTAGTTACTTGTATTGATACTTAACATAATTTATCCTTTACATGTAAACAATATCGACAAAAGTCTATTTACATGTAGGATTAGTCTTTCATATTCTTTTCTAATCTACTAGCATAATATGAAATAGGGTAAGTAAGTGCCAAATAACCGAGTGCTAAAGGTATATAACTCTCTAATGTGGAATAAGTATAAGCATTGACCTCTTGAGCATTCATAGTGAACTCACTAATTGATATAATGGAAAGTAGAGATGAATCTTTTATTATTGAAGCAAATTGTCCAGTAAGTGGGGGCAAAATTCTTTTATATGCTTGTGGAAATATAATGTACATGTAAGACTGTGTAGGAGTAAATCCAAGTGATTTTGCAGATTCATACTGTCCTTTATCTATGCTTTTTACACCTGCTCGTATGATTTCACTTACATAAGCACTTGCAAACATAGAAAGAATAACAGTTCCTATAATGTAACGATTATCAAAGCCAAGATTGTTTGCAAAGACATAAAAAAAGATAAGAATTTGAACTAAAAGTGGAGTTCCTCTGATGATTTCAATGTAAAAACGTGAAAAAAATCGAAGTAGTATAAACTTTGAGTTTTGTCCATAAGCAAATAAAACACCAAAAATAAGACTAAGTATAAGAGCAAAAAATGAGATATAGATCGTAACTAAAAATCCATCTATAAATTTTTGTCTGTACTCATATATACTTTCCCAGTAAAAATCATAAGATATAGTTGTAAACATAATATAAAACAAAAATCCTATGATAGTAAATAACAGTAAAAAGTTGAAGATGTAAACACTCTTACGAGTCTTTACACCCTCTTTTTGGTCAATGACCTGAATAAAATAGTCTTTTAAAATATGCTATCCCTAGAAAAAGAACTGTATGCCAAGCTTATCAAATGTAGCTCGTGCTTCTGTGAGGTACTTTTTTGAAAGCTCACTAAAAGTTCCATCACTTTTTGCTTGTTTTATAAAAGCATCGACTTTTGTTTTAAGTTCTGTATTACCTTTTTTGATTGCCATTCCCCAATGCTCAGGTGAGTCTTGAAAAGGTTCAAGTAGTGCAATAGTTGTTTTTTGGTGTTTGTTCCAGTTTTTGTAGATAGTAAGTTGGTCATATAAAAAGCCATCTGCTTTTTTCTGAATAACTTCTAACACAGCAGCATTTTCTTTATCAAAAACCAATAAATCAGCATTTTTTAGGTATTTTCTAGCATAAATATGACCAGTTGTTCCCTTTTTTACTGCTATTGTTTTACCTTTTTTGTTCAAATCAGTCACACTTTTAACACCACTTGATGGGTTTGTTAAAATGGCTAAGTTTGATTGTGCATAAGGTACAGAAAAATCTATAGTTTTAGCACGCTGTTTTGTTATAGTCATAGATGAGATTATCAAATCTACTTTTTTTGTTTTTAGTGAAGGAATAAGTCCATCCCAAGCGATATTTTCAATCACAACTTCACGATTCAAATACTTACCAAGAGCATAAGCTAAATCAACACTAACCCCTGAAGGTTTGCCTTGTTTATCACTCATCTCAAATGGTGGATATTGAAGTTCCATTCCAACTACCAACGGTTTGTCGATAGCAACTAAGTTTGTCATAGTTAAAAATAGCGTAACTAAAAGAGCGCTAATTAGTTTTAACATAATAATCCTTTCTTAAAAAGTTTCAACATTGTATAGTTTGTTTTCTTAGTTTCTTATGAGTCTAAACCACTCCTAAAAACTTTATGTCCTTTTTTGATTACAATTGCTTTTTGTTTCTCTTTTTTATGTACATCTTTTTCAACAAAGATAGGTTTTCTTGTTTGGGGGTCTAGTTCGGTATAGTACATTAAAGTAGAATAAGTTGAAGGTGTTGGAGTGAAAATTTGAGCCTGTTCAGGGTTCATCTTTAGCACATTTGTAGCAAAATCTTTGAGATTGTACATGTTTTGTTCTTTACATCCTGGGTGTGCTGCTATGAGGTAGTAGGTTAAAAACTGTTTTTTCCCTGATTCTTTATTTAGCTTGTCAAAAAGTTTCTTAAAATCAACAAGAGATTGTTTCCCTGGTTTTCTCATATATGCTAAAACTTCATCATCAATATGTTCAGGAGCTACTTTCATTTGACCACTTATGTGATGGTTTACTATCTCTTTAAGGTAGTTATATCCATTGTATTTATCATCACTAATGAGGTCATAGCGTATGCCACTTGCAATAAATGCTTTTTTTATTCCTTTTACAGCTCTGATTTTTCTTAGCATTTTTATCTGAGCCGAGTGGTCTGTTTTCATAGTTTTACACATAGTTGGAGTCATACAAGCCTTATTCTCACATGTTCCTTTTTTTATTTTTTTATCACACTCAAAGCCGTACATATTGGCTGTTGGTCCTCCAACATCAGAGATGATACCTTTGAAGTCTTTATATGTTGTAAACTTTTTTGCCTCTTTTAAAATTGATTCTTCACTTCTACTTCGTATGGTTCTGCCTTGATGAACCCCAATAGCACAGAAGTTACACTCTCCATAGCAGCCTTGGTGCGTGTTTATAGAAAACTTTATGGTTTCCAATGCTTTTACCTTGCCGTCAGGTTGATGATAAGGGTGCAAATCTCTCTCGTAATCCAAGTCACTGATGCTATCTAGCTCACTAGTAGTCAGGTTTATAGCAGGAGCATTTTGAATGAGATACCTAGTGTCAACTTTTTGGCAAAGTCCTTTAGCACTTACGGGGTCGTTATTATGGTAAAAGTCATCAAACATATCAATAAATTTGTTTTTATCTTTTAAGCATTCATCGTGACTAGGAAGCTGTATATACTCCTCTCTTGGTTCTTTTGAGATGTAGCTAACACCTCTTACATGTAGAGGTTTATCACCATTTTTAAGAGAATTAGCTAGTTCAATTACACTATTTTCAGCCATACCAAATACAAGATAATCTGCTTTTGCATCAAAGATGATAGACTTTCTAAGTTTATTTGACCAAAAGTCGTAGTGAGTTACGCGTCTAAGACTAGCTTCAATGCCCCCAAGAACGATAGGAACTGTATCTTTGTAGTGTTGACGTATGAGGTTACAGTATTTGAGCGTCGCCATATCTGGACGTTTGTTATTTTTGCCCCCTGGTGTATAGTCATCGTCACTTCTAAACCTTTTTGTTGCAGTGTAGTTTGAAACCATAGAATCAACACTACCTCCACTAACTCCCCAAAAAAGCTTAGGCTCTCCAAGTCGTTTTATATCAACATCACTTTTTATATCAGGTTGTCCGATGATACCCACACGATATCCAGCACGCTGTAAAACACGCCCAATGACTGCCACACCCATATAAGGTGAATCTATATAAGCATCGCTTGTAATAAGAATAATATCAAGTTTTTTCCAACCTCTTTTTTTCATCTCGCTTCTTGTGGTTGGTAAAAACATCTTTGTATCCTAGTGGTTATTTATAAAAATTATTATACAATAATTAGATGAATAAAAAAGCACTAGCTATTATAGTATATAACATTATGGTTGTTTTGTCTGTGATGTATGCAACTCAACCCCTTCAACCACTTTTAGCAGAAGAGTTTGGTATTAGTATGACTCAATCTTCGCTGTTTACTGCTGTGATTATGTTTTGGCTTGGTATCGCTCCTATAGTTTATGGATATATACTTGAGAGTGTTAGTTCCAAAAAAATGCTTATAACTGCTTCAATAATCTTGTTTTTTACAAATTTAGTTTTAGGTTTTAGCAATAGTTTTGAGATGTTTTTACTCGCACGTTGTGTTGAGGGTTTGGTTGTTCCTGCTATATTGACTTCTTCAATGACTATCTTAGCAAATATAGATAAAAAAAACATACAATTCAATATGTCAGTTTACGTTGCAGCAACTGTCTTTGGTGGATTAGTAGGAAGAGTTATGTCAGGTTTTATAGCAACTGAGTTTGGCTGGAGAGTGGTTTTTTTCTCTTTGAGTTTTGCTCTTTTAATAGCGCTGTACTTTATAAAAAACCTAAAACTTGATGTAAATGCCAAGCTTACAAAAGCAACTTTGCATGATGTTATTGATATTTTAAAAGACAAGAGGTTTGTTCTTATTTACTTTATGATGTTTAGCGTATTTTTTGTTTTTGCAGGACTTTTAAATATGATGCCATTTAGGATGAAAGAGTTGTTTGGTGATGTTTCTGAAACTACTATCGGACTTCTTTACCTTGGTTACGGAAGTGGTATTGTTGTTGCACTGCTCTCACGAAAAATTGTAAAATTCTTTGGTAATGAGATAAAAACCATACTCGTAGGGGGAGCTTTTTATACAGTTATGACACTGTTTTTTATTAGTGAAGATTTAGTTGTTATATTTGCAATGATGTTTCTACTGTGTATTGGTATGTTTACAGTTCACTCTATAGCAACTGGTTTAGCAAACACTATGAAAGAGTCTCAAAAAGGGCTTACGAGTGGAATGTATCTTACATTTTATTATATTGGTGGAGCTATTGGCTCTATTGTTCCTTCTATGGTCTACAGTAAATATGGTTGGCATAGCATGATGGCTACTTTTGTGTTTTTGCTTCTGACAGTTTTTATTTTACTGTTTATAAACAGAAAAGTTTTTGCATAGTTTAGTTAAAATCTTGCTTTACATATAAGGAACAAATTGAACAACAAAAAACTAAATACTTTTACACTCTCAGGACTCATAATAGGACCTATTCTAGGTTCTGGAGTTATACTTTTACCACCACTTATATACAATATGGTAGGCAACTACTCTTTGTTTGTTTGGTTGACTATCTTAGTTTTGGGATTTGCTTTTGCTTTGATATTTGGTAAACTTGCTATTTTATTTCCTGGAGAGGCAGGAGTTTCCCTTGCTACTAGAGAGGCTATGGGGAAAAAGTATCAACAACTTACAGCTTTTTATCTTATACTTGCAGTGTTTTTTGGACCAGTTGCAGTTTTACTCATAGCAGGGGATTTTATACAGAGTTATTTTCCAAATACAGATTTAGTTTTTTTAGCTTTTGGTATATATGTAATAACTTATGCTCTTCTTTTAGTAAAGATTGATTTTTTGGGTAAAATCATGCTCGTTGTTTCCTCTACAGTTGCGATTATCTTTTTAGTTTCAAGTATCTATGTTTTAGTTCAAACAGAGACTTTTTCTTTTGTTTTACCTCAAATAGATGTTGAAAAAATAGGCTACTCATTTTTGTTGATATTTTGGTCTATAGTTGGATGGGAAGTTATAGGAAACTACTCCA
>DQTM01000075.1 GCA_015662785.1 Sulfurospirillum arcachonense
GCTCCTTTTTTAGGGCATATCATACAAAAAATTGGAAGAAAAAAAGCTACACTTTATACGCTGACTTTTTTTAGCATCTTTGGAAGTGCTGGATTGTTTTTAGACTCTATTCATATGTTACTTTTTTCACGAGCTCTTTTGGGCATTGCAATAGCGACTTTGATGATAGTTTCTACTTCTTTGGTCGGTGATTATTTCCAAGGAGAAGCAAGGCACAAGTTTATGGGTTTACAGAGTGCCTTTAACTCAATTGGTGGGCTTTTGTTTGTTATAGGTGGTGGAATTCTTTCAGATTATAGTTGGAGGTTTCCTTTTGCTATATATCTTGTAGGGTTTGTTTTGATACCTTTTATTGTAAAATTTTTAGATGAAAAAACAAAAGTAGTAACTATAAGAGATGAAGGAGAAGTAAATTCAAATCTTTTTGGTATTTATGTTTTAGCTTTTTTCTTTATGATGATTTTTTATATCTTACCTACACAAATGCCATTTCTCATTATAAATGAGTTTGGTGCTAGTGGGGCTTTTACAGGAAGTATCATAGCTGTGTCGTTTTTGTTAAACGCATTTGGAGCTCTCTTTTTTGCAAGACTAAAAAGAGTATTTTCTTTTGGACAGATATATCTGATAGGGCTAAGCATAATGAGTTTGGGTTTTATTGGCAATGGTTTGATAAATGATGTAAACTTCTTTTTTGTAACTGCTGCTATATTTGGTTTTGGTGGTGGCTTGATGATGGCAAATATATCTATATGGATGTTGCAAGTTGCTCATCATACAAAAAGAATCAAATCTTCAGGATATTTAACAAGTTCTCTGTTTTTTGGACAGTTTTTTTCTCCAATTTTACTACATCCTATAGTAAGTGTCTATGGAGTACAAGACTTTTTTACTATTATTGGAGTATTTTTAGTAGTAATCGTAGTTGCTATAGTTGTGTGGAGAAAGATAAAAATTTAGATATAATCACACTTAAAAATATAAAGGCATATACATGGCAACAGCAACGGCGAGACACATTTTAGTTGAAACAGAAAAACTATGCAACAAGTTAAAAAAAGAGATAAAATCAAAAGAGATTACTTTTGAAAAAGCAGCTAAGAAGTTTTCAAAGTGCCCATCAGGTAACAAAGGTGGAGATTTGGGTAGATTTGCCAAAGGCATGATGGTTCCTGAATTTGACAAAGTGATTTTTAAAGATGAGTTACATGTAGTGCATGGTCCAGTGAAAACTGAGTTTGGTTTTCACCTTATAGAGATAACTTCAAGAGGTAAGTAGTAATGTGGTATAAGTTCGGTTTATTTGCAAGTATGATTGTAGTTTTTAGTGGTTGTTCTACTCAGAAATTAGATGTTAATTATGCTTGGCAAACTACTAACACTATAATTCATGATAAGCTTATAACTATAAAAAATGTGCAAGTTAGAGAGATAAAATACTACAGTAAAAGTAAGAAAAACTGGAAAGATGGAACTACAAGTTATACTGAAAAAGAAGATAGATATTTGTACTTAAATCCTGCACAGAAGCTAGATATGCAAAATGGTTTTCAAGCTATATCAAACAAATATACTCAGGCACTACTTTTTAGCGGTGAATCTGAGTGTAAAGCAAAAGAGTATCCTTGTTCATTTTCAAAGTTAAGATTAAAAGGTGAAGTATATGAAAGGGGTATCAGAAGTTATACTCTTTCACGCACACTCTTTTTAAGTAGTCCAATCAGAATGAAGAGTGAAAAAGATATGCGTAATAAGGTTCATAGTTTTTTAGCGAGATTATAAAACAAATGGGATAATCATCTTTGTATTTTGCATATAATCTTTGTACTTAGGTGATTCACAATGCCATAAAAGTTCCTCTTTTTTTGCCTTTAAAAACACAGTTATAGTTAAAATTATACATATACTAATGTTTGTATAACTCAATGAATATGATAATGGTGCAAGCATAGTGATGAGTACTGCAAAGTACATGGGATGACGGATGTACCTGTATGTTCCTGTTGTTATGAGTATAGCGTTATCTTTGATGTCTGGGATTATATTGAAGTTTGATATTTTGTTAAATAAAAGTGTATAGAAAAAAAATAGTAAACCAAATAAAAATATCAAGTTAGGTATAGTTTTGGTAAACATTGACAAGTTTAAAAATATAAGTAAACCTATACATGTAAACTGTAGTATCACTAGAAAGTAGGAGTAATTTCTGTTTTTTAGCATAGGAGTATTTTACCCTAAAAGAGGTATAATTCGCTTGAAAGGCAATATAATGGCAAAAACACAATTATCAACTTCAAAATTAGCTTTAAAACTAGAGATCAAGACAAATGAATTAAATAAAAAATTTGTACAAATGGGGTATCTTGAGAAAAAAAGTAAAGATTATCACTTAACACAAGAGGGCAAAAAAGCAGGTGGCGAGACTAAGTCAACTGGAAAGCGTGCTTATGTTTTATGGGATGAGAGTATAGAAAAAGATATAAAGGCACATGATGAAAAAAGTATTTAATCTAAAAGAGGGTAACAAAAACCCAGCAAGACAACTTGATGCTATCAAGTATGAGATACGCAAGTATATAAAAAGAGAGAAGAAAAAAACACTTCCTGAAGATGTAGATTTTTGGGATTTAAAATGCAAGTTTGCTAGAGATGAGGAAGAGCCTCAAGTTATAGAGTTTATTGATATTACCAAGTATATTGATGAAGCAAGTGAAGCAAACTGTAATGCATTTTATATGGAAATAATAGCTACAAAAGGTTACAGACCTCAAGAAGAGATAGAAGACAAATAACCTTTACATGTAAAGGTTATTTCTTACACTTATTATCTAAATCTCTAAGTTCCATGTTAAGGGCAGTTGTAGAGATATAGACTTCCCATAAAGAGAGTAAAAGTGAGATACACATTGCTCCTAAACTAAGACCAAATACTTTTTTACCTATTTCTACATACTCAATAAAAAGCCAAAACATAGAAACAGTACATAAGAGTATAGACACTACTCCAAAAAATTGCATCCATTTTGTGAGTTCTAGTCTACGCCTTAGGTTACTTATTTGAGCGTTGACTTCACAATCATCTTCTGTTCGTATCTGGTTGCTTAAGAGTCTAATCAGGCTTGCAACTGCCAAGAAGCGATTTGTATAAGCAAGGAGTAGCAGAGAAACAGCAGGGAAAAGAAGTGCTGGAGTTGAAATATCCATGGATGGTTACCTTTTTTACGCTGATTCTATCATAATTTTTTCCATACAGAGAATTGACTAAATGTATGTTGGTATTTTCTTATATGTTCTTGTATAACAAATTCTACTTCAAAAGGAGTCTCTACTAACTCAAACTCATCATTTAAAATCTTGTTTATAGTTTCTTGTGAGTATATTTTTTTACCATCTTTGTTTAGTCTTTTTGCCATATCTCTTAAAAATAGTTCAGCATCATAGAGTCTATCTAGTAGGTTTATTGCTATGATGAGGTCGTAGTTTTTAAAATGAGGTTTCAAGTTACAAGCATCTCCTTGCCAAAATTCTAACTTTTCTAAATCTATTTGTAACAACTCAGCCTATTTCAATAACATAAACTTCTAAATAAATTCGCCAAATCTCACCTAAAAAACTTTTAAAATTCATTACAAACAAAGCCTA
>DQTM01000194.1 GCA_015662785.1 Sulfurospirillum arcachonense
ATTTGGTATGCTTGAAGTGACTAAAATCACTTTTGAGCCATTGGGTGAAACCACGTATTCTAGATTTGTACGAATAGCCCTAAAAGCTTCACTTGAGGTGGAAGTAGCGTCATCTAATACATAAGCGCTATTGTATGTTCCTTTATTTTCTACAAAAGGGATGATTCCATAAAGTGGCATATCCGTCGATTCAGCGATATCATCTGGTGTTTTTATCTTCACATCTAACTTTGTCCGCATGATAGTATGTAACAGTATGGTAAATAGCCCTAAGAGCGTTGAAAAAGCAAAGATAAATGGTAATTTTAGATTTAAGTTCTTTGCCAATCTTGCATAGTCTAAAACATTTTTATTTGTTCTATGAGAAACCTTTTCGATAGATAACTCTGACTGTTTTTGTAAAAGATAGTTATAGACTTGATCATTAACATCAAAAAGACGTTCATGTCGTCCAAGTTCTTTCTCTTTACTTGGGAAGGTCTTTAGCATTTGGCTATAGACTTTGACATCACGTGTTAAGGCGGATACTCTATCTCCTACCTGTTTTTTAATGCCTCCAACGATACTTAATATAGAAGATTTTGCACTTTTAATATTTTTACTCATACTAAGCACTTCTGGATGATTGTAGGTAAGGTTTACTAATAGTCCTTCTCGTTTTTGTATTAACTGCTGTAAGTTTTGAACCAATGTTGCCAAAACAGGATATCTATCTTCTAAAGATGAGATAACACTATAATTGCCCTTTTTTACTTCTCTATCGAGTAGAGCGATTGACTTATAGTTTATTTTTTCAAGTTGTAATTTCTCATTGAGGAGTCCCTTTTTTGTGATGACTTCTTGTATCTGTGCTTCAATGTTTGAGATATCATTCTCTATTTTAAAGCCTTCTAATGAGTTTTCCGACTGTGCTAATTTACCATTGATAGCATCTATCTGCTTGTTGACAAAAGAGAGCTTTTTTAAATCAATCTCTGTTTGGCTTTTGACACTATAAAGCATATAATTGTCTATCAATTTATTTAAAAAGTCTTTTGCTCTTTGTGGTATCGTATCTTTAAAATCTAACTTTAAAACCGTAGAGTCTGTTGACGCAGGTGCAATGACTAAGTTTCTCTTTATCTGGTCTAAAGCTGCTGCTTCTGATTTTAAGATAAATGCATAATTTTCATTTTTGAAGTTACTATTTTTCACTATTTTAAATGCGATATCCTCATTCATAGCGACCTTATTAAAAGTATATACCTTTTTAAAACTAGCAAAGGTATTATCTTCTTTAAAATAAGATTTTAATTTTCCTAGCATTGAACTTTCTAAATGCAGTGAAAATTTATCGTTTCCTAAATCTTTGATCGTTATCTTTTTTCCATAAAGTTCAGGATTATAGACGATAAAGTTTTGTACAGTAAAAGGCTTATCTTGATAGAGGTGTTGAGTTTGAAGACTATCATCTTTTTTATAATAGCCCACGTTATTGCCAAGACTTTTTAATGTTTTTTGTATCAGTAAGTTAGACTTGATGATATCTATCTCGGTC
The DNA here is from genome assembly GCA_015662785.1 of Sulfurospirillum arcachonense. Lineage (GTDB taxonomy): Bacteria > Campylobacterota > Campylobacteria > Campylobacterales > Sulfurospirillaceae > Sulfurospirillum_A > Sulfurospirillum_A arcachonense_A. Next base: position 1,538 of record DQTM01000194.1, read on the forward strand.
TCTAAACCCGCAGCTTTGCCTGCAGCATTACCAAAGAAGTCTCTTCTAGCATTTTGAACATTTTTCATTTCAATTGTCGCGCTTACACTATAAACAGGTGTTTGTGACTTATAATACAACAATCCAAGAGCCCAAAAAGTAAGTAAAATCAATAGATTTATCCATTTATATTTAAACAATGCATAAAGTATCTTCTTGAACTTTATAGGGTTTCCCTCATATTCAATGTTCATAAACTTAACTCCCCTTTTACTTAAATACTTATTAAATCACTATCGACCAATATCTATAAATATTTAGTCTATTTACTTTTTTCTTCTGCCATGTAATGCAACAATAATATAATCAACAACGTCAGCTTTATATAAAATGTTACTGCCGCCATATCATAAAGCAAAAGCACTAAGGTGAAAAGAAATATATAGTTTCTTGTCCAGAACTCTTTTACTTGAAATGTCTTCCAAATCAAATGTATAAAAATACTATAGTAAATCAACCAACCGAGTAGCCCCGTAGTAGCCAATATCTCGATATAGTTATTGTGCGCATAGAAGCCATTGAGAAAAACACGTGTGGTATTCACGCCTGTTCCAAAGAGGGGATTATCTAAAAATACAGCAACTGTGATTTTTAAAAATAAAAATCTCTCTGTGGTACTACTATCCGCACTTTGCCCATCCAATGTTCCAAATATACCCGACAACCGATAGAAAGCGTAAGATACTTTTGTATATAAAAGGCTCAAATCAACCAGCGATAAAATCAACAAAAATATCAACCCAGCAAATAAGAGGAGATAGACTCTTGTGGTTTTATTAAGCAGTAGTTGCACCATGAAAATAAAAACAACCAAAGAAGAAATAACCAAGGAAGAACGTGAAGCTGTTAAAATGATAATGTAATAGGCAGCGAGTATATTCACCACATGTATAAAAATCCAAAGATAATTTTTAGCATTTTGTAGTATAAAAATACTTCCAAAGAGAGAAAAAAGAGCCATCGCCCCTATGGTATTTGAAATCATTGTCGTACCGATGAAACGCCGTGCCCAGTATATCGGAGAGTCAACACTTATCACACCAACCGCAAGAAGCGCATTAAAAAGTGTTCCAATCATCAAGCCTGTAAATACAGCTTCGTGAATTTTAAATGTTTTTAAAATATTATAAAGAAAGACGAGATTGATAAAGAGTTGCGTCATTCGCATCACCGTATATCGTGAGTAATCCACATCAATGGACCAAGTGACAGAAAGTGCACAAACTAGATAAAAGATAAAATAGAGCACCAACATACTGTTGAGATAAAAGGTCTTTTTAGAAAAAATGATTTGATAGGCTATAAAGAAACCAACCATTGCAACACCCATCAAGTTTGCGATGATATCATTGTGTTGTTTAGCAAAAATCACGATAAAAGCAACATAGGTAGTAAAAAGAAGATAAAAAAATCTTCTTGCCATTACTTCATATGCTGTCATGTCTTCATTTTTAATCATTCAATTTCCCATAACTTTTTTTAAATATCGTTTATTTCATAAATAACTTGAATGATTTTCCACTTCTTGCTATATCAGCACAAATATGCTAATATAAATCATCACGGAACAAGAGGTATTTATGAACAATCGTATACATCATTTAGACGCAATGAGAGGCACCTTGATGATGCTGGGTGTTTTCTATCACTCTGCAAAAGTTTTTTCTACCTCACAAGATTGGATTATCATTCATC
>DQTM01000073.1 GCA_015662785.1 Sulfurospirillum arcachonense
ATATACAGCCTCTTTTTAGCTTTTTCTGCCCTTATGAGTCTCGTTTTTCTCTTAGAAACTAAAACAGTCAAGCATAAAATACTCTTCGCGATATTTTACCTTTCAAGTACCACTGTCTTATTTTTAGGAATCAGCCGTACAGGACAGTTGATTTATCTCCTTGGATTGCTGCTTACCATGATACGTTTCTTTAAACCAAATTGGAAGTCTCTTCTCTTAGCACCTATCATGATAGTCATACTTTTAGGTACACTATACTCTCAAAATGCTCTTTTTAAGTCTCGCATCGATATCGCCAAAAGTGATATAAACTCATTTCAACAAAACAGAGACTATTGTACTTCCATAGGTGGACGCATATTTACTTGGGAGGTTGCCTATAATGTTTTTAAAAGTGACCCAATTTTGGGACTTGGGACGGTAGACCATATAGAATATCTTAAAAAATCTATAGAAGATGATCCTCAATTTTCACAATGTTCAATCAAAAATCTTATCGGTTATTATCACGCTCAGTATATAGAACTCACAGCACAATCAGGTTTAGTAGGACTCTTCTTCTTACTCTCCCTCTTTATCACACTATGGCTCATACCCATCAAAAATCAAAGTATATCAAGTATGAAAAACCTTCTTATCTTACTCTTTCTGATAGCTTTCTTCTTAGATGTGCCTTTTAGAAAGATGTTTACCGTAGCACTTTTTGCGCTCATCTCTAGTATACTACTTCTACAAGAAAGAGTTGAAAATGAGATTTAGACTACATCCAAGCTTTTCCGATAAGCACTCTTTTTTATTAAATATAGAAGAACATTTTCTCAAAAGTGATGCTAGCATTCATAAAGCCCGAAATGAGATTAAAATCATAGATGGTTTTGTGGTAAAAGCTTTTAAAATTCCCCATATTATTAATAAATTTGCTTATGCCTACTTACGAGACTCCAAAGCTAAAAAATCTTACCTCAATGCTTTAAAGATTGCACAATTCACCCCAAAGCCACTGGGATATATAGAGTTTTTCTCATTTGGGCTATTAGAAAAAAGTTATTTTATTAGTGAGAAATTTGACTATAATTTCACGATTAGAGAACCTCTAGAAGATACAAATTTTACAGATAGAGAGTCTATTTTAAAGGCTCTGGCCCAATTTACTTATGACTTACACCAAGAGGGAATACTACATAAGGATTACTCTCCTGGTAATATTCTTATCAAGAAAACATCTATAGGTTATGATTTTAAAATTGTCGATATAAACAGAATGAAATTTATCACATTGACAAGAAAAAAGAGGCTTTCTAACTTTACAAAACTTTTTGCAGAAGATGAAGATTTAAAAACGATTGTTTATGCCTATGCCACACTTGCAAACTTTCCACAAGAAGAGGCATATCAAGAATCCCTACTTCCAAGTCAAAAACATCGAAAAGCATTACTGAAAAAATGGGCAAAAAAAAGATGAAGATTCTCATAGAGGTTCCAACATGGTTAGGTGACGCTGTCATGACAACTCCTGCCATAGAAAATCTTATCCATTCTTTTCCGGATGCTAAGATTACACTCTTTGGCTCTTTCATCTCCACACAAGCCCTAAAAGCCCATCCCAATGTATCTTCAATAGTAGAAGATACTAGTAAGAAAAAAGGATTTAGGCTCTTAAATCTTTTTAAACTCTCAAAAAATATTGGTCAATTTGACCTTGCCTTTAGTTTTCGAAGAACCCTCACATCCAAACTATTTTTACTGATGGTAAATGCCAAAAAAAAGCACCAATACAAACGCATAAGTAAAGAACTAATGCACCAAGTCATGCATTATAATCTCTTCATGCAACACGCACTTAACAGTAATTTTATCGCAAAAAATTTAACGCTCTATTTTCCTAAAAAATCATTTGCAAAACCGACCATCGGTATCAACCCTGGGGCAAGCTATGGAAGTGCTAAACGCTGGATACCACAGCGCTTTGCACTAGTGGCTTCTTCTCTTAGCAAAAAATACAACATTATCATTTTTGGTGGTCCTACAGAAGTAGAGATGGCTGATGAAATTGAAAAAGAACTACAAATGCACAATGTCACAAATTATACAAACTTAGCAGGTAAAACAACAATTCCTGAGCTCTTATCACATATCGCAGGACTCGACTTTTTTATCACCAACGATAGTGGTCCCATGCATGTAGCCGCAGCTTACAACATCCCTAGTGTCTGTATCTTTGGACCCACTAAGCATACTGAAACATCCCAATGGATGAACCCTCATAGTAGCATTGTAAGAGTAGAGTTAGAGTGTGCCCCTTGTATGAAACGCGTCTGCCCCCTAAAGACAGATGAATGCATGAACAGTGTTAGCGTAGATGATGTACTGCAAGCTGTTAAAAGGATTGAAGATGCGCTGTAGTCTCATACTCACCACTTATAACTGGAAAGAAGCTTTAGCACTTTCTCTAAAATCGGCTCTCTCTCAATCCACTGCAGCATCTGAAATCATCATCGCTGATGATGGCAGTCGTAAAGATACTGCTATCATGATAAAAGAAATGGCTAAAGATTCACCCATACCCATTATTCATGTATGGCAAAAAGATGAAGGATTTCAACTCTCAAAAATTAGAAATAAAGCTATTAAAAAATCAACGAGTGACTATATCATCGTTTCTGATGGAGATATGATTTTGCATTCCCACTTTATAAAAGACCATTTGGCCTGTGCAAAAGAAGGATACTATATACAAGGAAGCCGTGTATTGATGGATGAAAGTTATTCCCAAAAATTACTAAAAAATGCTCTATTTAAAACCCCAACTTTTTTCTCAAAACATATAAAAAATCGTAAAAATTCCCTTTATCTACCATTTCTAACAAAACAAGTATGTCAAAAAAGAAGCCAACAACTCAAACGAATTCGTGGATGCAACTTCTCACTCTATAAAAAAGATATCTATAAAGTCAATGGCTTCAACGAAGATTTTAAAACATGGGGAAGAGAAGATAGTGAGTTTGTACAGCGACTCTATAACATAGGAATGAAACGTAAAAATCTCAAATTTGCCGCTATTCAATATCATATACATCATAAAAGTGGTCACGCTTCTAGTGAAAATGATATGCTATTAGAACAGACCATTACACAAAAACTCACATGGTGCAAAAACGGAATTACCTAAAAAATCGTTTTTTAATACTATTTTTATACTTTTTAAAGCCACGCAATTTTGGTTCCCCACTCCAACCTTTTGCCCAATGATGTATCGCTACAGTCTCAGGTTTTATCATACTATGCATTAAAATTTTTACTTCATTTTCTTTAGCATAAGGGTTATAAGGATAAAAATATTCACTCGGGTATACTTTGATATCATATTTCCCTTTTTGATAAACAGTAGTTGCCACGACAGGCGCTATCTCATAAGTAAGATTTTTCTTATGACGAGTTTGCATATAATCCATACAATCATGATAAAAAGCATGACCTTTTGCACCTGCACATATACCTGTATTAATCCGTTTAACACTTTCATATGCTATAAAGCCCGAACTATCTAATAAATGATTTAAAGGTTTTATCACTTCAAAATCAGTATCAAGGTATATCCCACCGTGGGTATAAATAGCATGAAGACGCACAAAATCGGAAACAAATGCCCAATTACCTAGCTTTAAGTGATGGTCTATAAAATCATTTGTAGGTATATTTTTCTCATTCCAAAAAAATACTTCATACTCAGGAAGTAGCTCCTTCCAACTCTGTATACAGGCTTTATGTAAAGGTGAAAACTCCTTATCACCAAACCAACAGTAGTGTAACTTCTTTGGTATCATTCTTTATGCGTACTATCTATCGCTTGACACAATATATGCCCTATCATGATATGCATCTCTTGAATCCGTGGTGTATCATCAGAAGGCACGATGATATTTAAATCACACAGTTCATTCATCTTTCCACCATCTCTTCCAGAAAACCCAATAGTTTTACACCCTAACTCTTTTCCTAGCTTCAAAGCACGATTGACATTAGCAGAGTTTCCACTTGTTGAGATACCAATCAGTAAATCCCCTTCATTTGCCAAGGCCTCTACTTGTCTTTCAAAGACGCGTTTATACCCAAAGTCATTGGCGATAGCTGTCAACGCAGAAGTATCCGTAGATAGTGCGATAGCAGGGAGTCCGCGACGCTCCGTTTTATAACGCCCCACCAACTC
>DQTM01000255.1 GCA_015662785.1 Sulfurospirillum arcachonense
AGCCACCTTATTGGTGGTGTAAATTTTTAATGAATGTGCCTTGAGTGCAATGATAGATAATATTTTTAATTTTCTATTGCATAATTTGGGTTTATCTCACTATTTGCATTTGAAGAACTAAATGCTAATAACTTTGATGAAAAAATAAAAGGTAAAAAAGTAGTTGTCAATTTTCACCAGACATGGTGACACTCTTGCCAGGCTTTAGGTAAAAGCTTACAAAAATACGATGCAAGTAAAACTGACGATATCACTATATACAAAGTTGATTTAGCAAAAGAACCCGGTTTAGGAAAAAGATTTAGAGTCATTGCTTTTCCAGCTGTTTTTTATATCTCTTATGGAGAAGTAATGGCAGTAGAATATGGTTCAAGATCAGCCAAAGAGATGGCAGATAATGTAAAATACTATTTTCAGTAATAAAAAGAGGAATATTAAAACAAAAACTTATGTTTAATAGACCTCTTTTCTGTGTCTTATTCTAATGATAATTATGATAAGTTCACTATCTTTTATCTGAAATATAACTCTATATTGGTTTATTCTTAGTCTAAATTTGCACTATATTCTCCCTTGAGGGATTTCATATTGCCTTCTAAAGCTTTTGGGTTTGTGCAAAGTATCTCTAGTTTTAATTTAATCTTTTTTTGAACCACAAAATCAAGTTTTTTAAATTCTTTGCTTGCAGTTTTCAAAAAAATAAGGTTATACACTTATATACCTAACTCTTTAAAAACATCTTTTGCGGGAATTGTAGTCTCTTCACCACACTCTAACTCTTTGAGCCTTTTATCAGATATCTGCTCATCCATATAATCAAAGTACATCTCTAATGCTTTTTCTACAATATGACTTTTTTTTCATTAAGTTCTTTTGCTACACTATTTAACTCATCTATAACAAAATCTGAAACCGTAAAAGTACTTCTTATTTTTTGCATAAAATTCCTTTCATATAATTATATGAATGATTATACTCTTTATTAGCTATTTTTGTCAATTAATCTAATCTCACGCTGAGGAAATGGTATAGTTATCTCTGCAACTTTGAGGGCTTCAAATATTCTTATATTTACATCGTATTGAGTCTTAAAAAATCTTTTAGTTGGAACCCAATAACGATAACCTATATCTACAGAACTTTCCCCAAACTTTTCTACACCTATGATAGCCTCTTGTTCCGCTGAGATTTCTTTACATGTAGAGATAACTTCTCTTATGGTATCTATCGCCTTTTGTACATCACTGTCATATGCAACACCAACACTACCTTCAACTATACGGTTCACAAAAGAGTTTACTAAAACATCACCTATCATGTACTTATTTGGTACTGTTATCTGCTCTTTGTCTTCATTGACTAAGACTGTATAGGCTAATTTTATCTCTTCAACTTCACCATAAATATCGTGTATGGTTATAGTATCACCTATCTTAAAAGGTTTTGTAGCAACTAAAACAACTCCTGCTGCAATGTTTGAAACACTACCCTGAATAGCTAAACCAGCAGTTAAGGATATAGCACCAATAGCTGCTATAAAAGGTCCTATAGAGATACCAAGTTTTCCAAGAGCCAAAATCCCCATCATGACGACAATAAGGAAACGAACAAAATGAGCAATGAAATCACCCAGTGTTTCATCTATCCTGCCTTTTAACAAGTTTACTACTAATTTATAAATATATTTTGAAGCAATAACACCAATAGTAAAGATTATAATAGCGCCCAAAATCTGAAAACTATAGTTTGTAATAAACTCTATCACAACATCATAAAACTTGCTTACATTTTGTAACTCTTCTTCCATAAATTATCTCCTAAAATTAATTATGACGTTATTTTAGCATTTTTTTAGAAGCAATAGTTATAATGAAATGATAATTTAATAACAGGAGAAGATAGTGTCAACAAAAACTCAATACCCAGATGTATTTGATGAACTAAAAAAACAAGTTAAAGATGCAGGATTACTCAAACGTGTTCCTATTCGTGGTTCTGTTGAAATGATAGCTATATTGGTTTCGTTTGTTGTGGTTTATAGTACTATTACCTTATGGAACCCTGTTTTATTGGGTCTTTTTATGACTGTTTTGTTTACTCGTGCAGTATTTGTCTCTCATGATATTTTGCATACTCAATACTTTAAAAACAAATCACTCTCCATGAAACTTAGTTACCCTTTTTCAGCTATTATTTTAAGTAACTCCTCTTCTTGGTGGGATTTTAAACATAACGTCAACCACCACACATGGTGTAATGTCCCTCAAAAAGATGAAGATATACTAGCTTTAGATGGAGCATTTACACCAAATCACAAAGGCAACAATGCTTTTTATCGCTCTTTTAAATACTTAATTTTTTGGGGTTCTATGTTTTTTATGTATCCTGCTTTCATAGTACAATCATATAACTTTGCTATAAAGAAAAAAAACTATGGAGAAGTAGTTTTGATGCTTATGCATTGGCCTATTCTTTGGGGATTTGTTTTTTACTCTTTACCTTTTTGGGATGCAGTTATAACATTTAGTATACTCTATACTGTGCTTTCTGCTTGGTTAGCATTTGGCTTTATAACTAACCATCTTGGGTGTGAAGTATTTGATTATGAAGAGGGTAAAAATATGTCTTGGTTAGAACTACAAATGCGTACAAGTCGTTCACTAAAAGGTGGAGCATTTGTTCACTGGCTTTATGGTGGACTAAATACTCAAATCGAACATCATCTTTTCCCAAAAGCGCCAAGATTTAACCTGTTAAAAGTACAAAAAATGACTCGTGAATTTGCAAAAAAACACAATCTAAAGTACTTTGAATCAACACCAATTCAAGCTTATGTTCAAATCAATAAAGTCTTAGGAAAATATTAAATCAATAGAAGAAAGCTGCTAAAGCAGCTTTCCCATAGGAAGAACTCTTACGCTCTCCCCTTTTTTTATAAATTCTGTTTTTTGTTCTACTCTTAAAAGTGCGCTACCATCAAGCATATTGGTTAGTATCGCACTGCTTCCTTTTTTCTTTCCATCAAGATTTACATAAAACTGTCCATTTTTGAGAAACAAATTACATGCTGTGAACTCTGTAAAAGGTGAACGCTTAGCATAATCCTCTTCCATAATGGCATCTACATACTGTGCCTCACAATTCAGTCCAGACATAGCACGAATCAATGGCAAAATATATATATAAGCCATCACAGCGGCACTATAAGGAAAACCAGGAAGAGCCACAATGTACTTAGTATCTAACTTCACTACTCTTATGTGACGACCAGGTTTAACTGAAGCTCTGTCAACCACATATTCAGGATTCATACCTTTGATGATCTCTTTTACAAAATCATAATCTCCAACACTAACACCACCAGTCGTTATGACTATATCGTTATCTTTAAGCGCATCTACTATCTTTGTCTTGATAAGCTCTTTGTCATCTTGAATTATACCCACTCGAGTTACGTCTGCACCATTTGATTTCATGATAGCTTCAAGTGTTACATGGTTTGAACTTCTTATTTGAGCTAGGCTTGTTCTCGTTTCACCAAGATCTAGTATCTCACTTCCTGTTGCGATGACTGCAATTCTAGGTTTTCCAAAAACGGGTACTTGCACAAAGCCAAGCTCAGCCATAAGTCCAATCTGTGCAAAACCTATAGTTATACCTTTTTTAATTAAAATTTCATCTTCAACATAATTTTCCCCAACAGGACGAACTGCAAAACCAAGTGGAACTGGAGTTATGATTTTAACCTCATCACCATTTACTTCAACATTTTCAATAGGAATCAAAGTATCGCTTCCATCACTCATAAGTGAACCTGTGAAAGTTTTAATACAACTTCCCTCTTCTACTTTTTCACTTATATCAGTTCCAGCTGGAACACGTGAGCTAAGTTTTAGTATGCCTTTCTCTTGGTCTGCAAATTTGATAGCATAACCGTCCATTGAAGAGGTTACATGTAGAGGTGAATTCTCTTTGGCAACAACATCTATAGCCAGAACTCTGTCAATTGTATCTGTTAAAAAGACATTCTCTACTGGTTTAGTCACACCCTCCATTGAACTTATCAAATCTTTTATAGTTTCATCAAAATCTTTAAATTTACTCATTTCAATAATCCTGCACCTTTTAAAGCAGTACTTCTACTTTTAGCATATACTCTTTTACCGTCTATTATGTCATACTTCCAAATCGGAGCTGAAGCTTTAAAATCTTCTACAAAATCATTGATAAATTTCAAAGCCACTTTTCTTTGTGGACTTACAACTGCTGAAATGTATGAGCTAGTATGATTTGGAACATCACCACGAGAGTGAGCCATAAGCAGGTATGCTCCCTGCTCTTTTGCTTTTTCTTGCCAAGCTTCAAACCAACTTTCTAGTATTGGTTCATATATGTCAAAACTAAGTCCACTTATACCGTCTTCATCTCTTACAATCCCAATAAACGGTATGTATGCTCCATAGTTTTTATCTCTCATCTCGTTGAACCAGCGATTTGAGATTTCCTCTACATGTAAAGGTCCATCATGCAACTCTAATGCCATTTTCAGCCTCCACAAACTGGAGGTAAAAGTGAAACTTTATCACCAGCTTCAATCGAAGTATCTAATGAACAAACCAAGCTATCATTTACTGCTACTGCACAAATCTCTAACCACTCTTGGAGTTCTGTATCGTCTTTGAACATCTCTTTTAAATCATTTAAACTTTTTATATCTACTTCTATTGTTTCTCTATTTAGAGGTCCTAAAAATTCTATTTTTGCCATTATGCTATCTCCTTAATATCTTTTATGAGCTCATCTACTCTCTTCTTGGTCGAATCCCAAGAGAAAACAAATCTATTTGAGCCACCTATGAAAGCGTGGAAAATCCACCCTCTTTTTTTAAGCTCTACTTCCATGTGAGCACTTACTTTTATAAAAACTTCATTTGCATCAACAGGGAACATTAAATGAACTCCATCTATATTCTCAACTGCCTGCGAAAAGTATGTTGCCATATCATTTGCATTTTTTGCATTTTTTAGCCAAACATCTTTTTCTAAAAGTCCTAACCACTGAGCTGAAATAAACCTCATCTTAGAAGCTAGCTGTCCTGCTTGTTTTACTCTATATTCAAAATCTTCAGCTAAAGATTTATTGAAAAAAACTACTGCTTCACCAAAAGCCATACCGTTTTTAGTCCCACCAAAACTAAGAACATCCACACCAACCTTCCATGTCATCTCTGCGGGTGTACAATCTAAACTCACAAGAGCATTTGCAAATCTTGCCCCATCCATGTGTATTTTGAGATTGAACTTATCTGCTACTTTTTTTATAGCTTTTATCTCTTTTATAGAGTAAGTAACACCTACTTCATTTGACTGAGTTATGCTGATGACTTTTGGTTTAGGATAGTGAATATCTGTTCTTTTAGTCGCTAACTCTTCTATGTTAGTAGGATTTAACTTTCCATTTTCACCACTTGCTAAAAGTAGTTTTGAGCCGTTTGATGCGAACTCTGGTGCTCCACACTCATCTGTCTCTATGTGAGCAACTTCATGACAAATCACACTATGATATGATTGGCATAGAGATGCCAAACTAAGTGAGTTTGCCGCTGTGCCATTAAACACAAAAAAGACTTCACAATCACACTCAAAAATCTCTCTAATTTTTTGTGAGATTTTCTCAGTATACTCATCATTACCATATGCTAGAGCTGAGCCTGCATTTGATTCTATGATAGCATTTAAAACTTCTGGACAAATACCGGAGTAGTTGTCACTTCCAAACTGTTGCATATTATTAACTCTCCTTTTCAAGGAGCAAAGCCCCTTAAAAATTTCTCTCACTAAAGCTACAGCTATGCTGAGAGTTTTTATTTTATTTTTATTGTAGCGATTATACCAAAATAGTATAACTATATGATACAATTACATCAAAAAAAAGAGTGTGTATGCTTTTCGGCAAAATAGACTACATAAACCTACTTCCTTTTCATATATTTTTAAAAAAATCAAATTTAACAAATGCTCTAAAACAGTCTTGCGAATACAAAAAATCTTTTCCATCCGATATAAACAGACAATTTAAAAAAAGAAGAGTTGATGGTGCATTTATCTCTAGCATAGAGTCAACTTCAAAATCTTTTAGAACTCTCCCTCTTGGCATTGTTGCTAAAAAGCATGTTACAAGTGTATTGGTTAAGAAAAATACCACATGTTCAAAAGACCCTCATTCAGCTACTTCCAATGTCTTAGCAAAAGTTTTAGGCATAGATGGTGAGGTACAAATTGGAGACAAAGCACTAAAACTTTACCTTGAAAATCCTCAGGATTATATAGATTTGGCAAAGGAATGGAACGATAAATACAAGTTACCTTTTGTGTTTGCTAGGCTTAGTGTAAATAAACATTTTACTACTTATAAAAAACTCTCAGTTAGCTTTAAAAACAATCGTATTAAAATACCACAATACATACTCAAAAAGTATGCTCATGAGCGAAAGATACCTCCAAAAGAAATTTTGAAGTATCTTTCGCTGATAAGTTATGAAATCGGTGTGAAAGAGAGGAGAGGATTAAAACTTTTTCTAAAGAAAAGTAGAGTCCTCAAGTAATTGTACAGAATATATAAACATAATTAAGGAAATAATGAAATGTCAGTTCATAAGTATATTGACAAAGTGATGAAAAGTACTATGCAAAGTACTCCAGGCCAAACAGAATTTTATCAAGCAGTAGAAGAGGTTCTTGTTACACTAGAACCAATCTTAAAAGCTGAACCAAAATATGATCAACAAAATATCTTAGAGAGAATAGTTATCCCTGAGAGACAAATTATATTTCGTGTAACATGGATGGATGATGCTGGTAAGATTCAAACAAACATCGGGTATCGTGTACAGTTTAACTCAGCAATCGGACCATACAAAGGTGGACTTCGTTTTCACCCAAGTGTTAACTTAGGAATCGTTAAGTTCTTAGGCTTTGAGCAGATTTTCAAAAACTCTCTGACTGGGCTTCCTATAGGTGGCGGTAAAGGTGGTTCTAACTTTGACCCTAAAGGTAAAAGTGATGGAGAAATCATGAGATTTTGTCAATCATTTATGCTTGAGCTTTCAAAGTATATTGGTGAGACTAGAGATGTTCCTGCTGGTGATATCGGTGTTGGTGGACGTGAGATTGGTTATATGTTTGGCGAGTATAAAAGACTAACTGGTAACTTTGAGGGTATCCTTACTGGAAAAGGCTTAAACTGGGGTGGAAGTTTGGCAAGAACAGAAGCAACAGGTTTTGGTTCAGTATATTTTGCAGAAAATATTTTAAACAAGCAAAAAGATTCACTAGAAGGTAAAATTGCTGCTGTATCAGGTTCTGGTAATGTTGCGATTTATACTATACAAAAACTTTATGATATGGGTGCAAAAGCCGTTACATGTAGTGATTCTCGTGGTATGATTTATGATAAAAATGGTATAGACTTAGATACACTAAAACTAATCAAAGAGACAAGAAGAGATTCACTTGAAGAGTATGTTCTTATACGCAAAAATGCAACTTACCTTCCAGTTCATAGTTATCCAGAAGGAACAAATGCAGTATGGGGTGTCCCTTGTGACGTAGCATTCCCAAGTGCAACTCAAAATGAGCTTAACCTTGCAGATATGAAAAACCTACATAAAAATGGTTGCAAGTTAGTATGTGAAGGCGCAAATATGCCTACAACTCCTGATGCGATTGAGTATATGCTAGCAAACAAGATGATGTTTGGACCTGCAAAAGCTGCCAATGCTGGTGGTGTTGCTACTTCTCAACTAGAAATGAGTCAAAATGCAAGTATGTCAAAATGGTCATTTGCTGATGTTGATAGTAAACTTAGAACTATTATGAAATCTATATTTGATCTATCTTATGATACATCAAAAGAGTTTGGAGACGAAGGTAATATTATGATGGGAGCCAACATAGCTGGCTTTAGAAAAGTTGCTGATTCTATGATAGATCAGGGCGCTGTATAAACATTTTTATTTTCTAAAAAGCCTGCGGTGATACACAAATGTATATCACCTTCGGTTCCAAACCTAAAAACAGCAAGAAATTGCTATTTTTTTACGGCTCTCAAGTATTAAAAACTCTATCTCCTGCATCTCCAAGACCCGGTACTATATATCCATTTTCATTTAATTTTTCATCTATTGCTGCAATGTAAACTGGTACATCAGGATGAATCTCTGAAAACTTTTTAATTCCCTCTGGTGCTGCAACTATAGCTATAAAGCATATATCTTTTACACCTTTTTCTTTCAAAAAGTTGACAGCATCTATTGCTGTTCCACCTGTTGCGAACATTGGGTCAATAATAATAGCCGTTCTCTCTTTATGGTCTTCAGGAAGCTTAGCATAATAAAACTCTGGCTGTAGAGTCTCTTCATTTCTTTGAAAACCTAAAAAACCAACACTTGCATCTGGAATAAGCTTAAAAATTCCATCAAGCATACCAAGTGCAGCTCTTAAGATTGGACAAATCATCAGTTTAGTGTCAAGTTTCTTTGCATGGGCAACTGCAACCGGTGTTTTTACATCTACATCTTTCAAAGGCAGTTCTCTTGTTGCTTCAAAAAGCATAAGATATGAAATTTCATCTACTAAAAGTCTAAAATGAAAAGGATCAGTTTTCTCATCTCTTAGTATCGAAAGCTTATGCTCAATCAGTGGGTGGTTTATTACATGTACATTTTTCATTTATGCTCCTATTGCTTTAAACATATCTTCTGTAACCTGTGCAACTTCTTTTGTTCCATCAAGTTTTAACATAACACCCATATCTGTATAAAATGCTATAAGAGGTGCTGTTTGCGTATGATACGCTTCTAATCTACTCTTTACAGTCTCGACATTATCATCTTTTCTAATTAGAAGTTTACCGCTACAGTAATCACAAACGTCTTCAACTTTTGAAGGGTTAAACTCAACATGAAAAGAAGCTCCACATTCACTACAAACTCTACGACCTGTAATTCTTCCAACGATAAGAGAATCAGGAACATTTAAAGAGATAACTTTATCTAAAGATATACCCATGTCACTCATAAGAGCTTTAAGAGCCTCTGCTTGAGGAAGAGTTCTAGGATATCCATCAAGAATAAACCCTGATTTACAGTCATCCTCAGCCAATCTATCTTTGATAATTCCAATAATAGTAGAATCCGGAACAAGTTTTCCCTCATCCATAAACTTCTTTGCTTCCATACCCATATCTGTTTTTTCTGCTATTGCAGCTCTTAGTATGTCCCCTGTCGAAATCTGTGGAATATCATATTTTTCTATCAAAAACTTTGCCTGTGTACCTTTTCCTGCACCAGGTGCTCCAAATACCATTAAATTCATGAGAATAATCTCCTTATTTTATTTTGCTTAGTATATAAAAATTGTATTTAATAAGAGATAAGAGTTAGAAGTTAGAGGTGAGTTTTAGCTCACCTCTGTTTAAATTATTTTTTTTCTGATTCAATTTGCCATGTTAATTTTGAATAGTATGCATCTATATCAAAATCTTTACTTACTCTAGCAACGCCATCTTCAATGGCTGCTCTAGCTACTGCCGTACTAACTTCAGGAAGAACTCTTCTGTCAAATGGTTTTGGGATAATATAATCTAAACCAAACTTCAAATCAGCTCCATCATAAGCATCTTTTACATACTGAGGAACATCTTTTTTAGCTAATTTAGCAAGTGCTTTTGCAGCTGCCATTTTCATGTTTTCCGTTACTTTTGTTGCTCTAACATCTAAAGCACCTCTAAATATAAATGGAAATCCAAGAACATTGTTTACTTGGTTAGGATAGTCACTTCTTCCTGTTCCCATCATAACGTCATCTCTAACTTCAGCTACAAGTTCAGGAAGTACTTCTGGAACTGGGTTAGAAAGAGCAAAGATAATTGGGTTTGGGTTCATAGCAGCTATCATCTCTTTACTTACGATGCCTGGAGCAGAAAGTCCTAAGAACATATCAGCACCTTTCATAGCGTCATCTAATGTTCTATCTTCTGTCTCAATTGCAAATGCAGCCTTATATTTGTTAAGGTCATCTCTTTTTGAGTGAATTACACCTTTTGAATCAAGCATAACAATATGTTCAGCACCCAAAAGTCTATACATCTTACCACAAGCAATACCAGCTGCTCCTGCACCACTTATTACTATTTTCATTTCATGTATATTTTTGCCACTAATCTCAAGTGAATTAATAAGTGCAGCAGATGTAATCATAGCAGTACCATGTTGATCGTCATGCATAACAGGAATATCTACTAATGCTTGAAGTTTTTCTTCTATCTCAAAACACCCAGGTGCTTTTATATCTTCTAGGTTAATTCCACCAAAAGTTGGAGATATTGCTTTACATATTTCTACTATTTTATCAGGGTCATGCTCGTCTAATTCTATATCAAAAGCATCAATGTTTGCAAATGCTTTAAAAAGTACTGATTTGCCTTCCATAACAGGCTTGCCAGCAAGTCCTCCGATATTTCCAAGACCAAGAACTGCTGTTCCATCACTGATAACAGCAACTAAGTTACCTTTGTTTGTATACTTATATGCTAACTCAGGATCCTCAGCAATATCTCTACAAGGATAAGCGACACCTGGAGTATATGCCATAGACAAATCTCTTGCTGTATCACAAGGTTTTGTAATATCTATCCCAATCTTTCCACCAATGTGGTACTCTAATGATTCTTCTTTTGTTACCTTAATATTCACTGCCATTCTTATACTCCTACTTTTACTAATTTGTCAATTCTCTTAACAACATCTTTAAACCCAACTATGCTCAACACATCAAACACAGATGGACTCACCGCACTCCCCACTATTGCTATTCTTATTGGTTGAGCCAAATGTTTTAACTTCAACCCACGACTTTCCAGAAATTTATTCGCAACCTCTTTAAACTCATCTGCTAAAGTTATTTCACCTTTTGCTTTGAGTTCTTCATTGAATGCTCCTAAGATTTCTAGTGCATCACCTTTCAAAAACTTTTCAACCGCTTTTTCATCATAATTATTTGGTTCTATTATAATAGAATTAACCATAGATTTTAATTCATTCATATCTTTGGCTCTATCTCTTAATAAATCTATAAGCTCCACTCTTTTTTCAAAACAACTCAAATCTAAATCATAATCTTTTAAAACTTCTACTAGCCTATCTACATGTAAAGACTTAATGTATTGTGTGTTTATCCATGATAGTTTTTCTGCATTATATGCTGAAGCTGATTTGTTTATATCGTTAGGATTAAAAAGATCTAACATCTCATCCATACTAAAAATCTCTTGGTCGCCATTACTCCAACCAAGACGAATCAGAAAGTTTAAAAGTGCTTCAGGTAAAATTCCATCTTTTTTATAATCCATAACATCCATAGCCCCATCTCTTTTAGAGAGTTTTTTACCACTAGGATTAAGTATCATAGGAACATGGAAAAACTTTGGTATATCAAAACCAAGAGCTTCATAAACTACCATCTGTTTAGGAGTGTTTGAAAGGTGATCATCACCACGAATTACTTCAGTAACTCCCATCAAAGCATCGTCAATTGCAACTACAAAATTATAAAGTGGTGTGCCATCAGCTCTTGCGATTACAAAATCATCTAAAACATCTTTAACATCAAACTTGACTTCACCTTTGACTCCATCAACAAAACTAATCTGTCCCTCTAGTGGTGATTTGATACGAACTACTGGTTTTATATCATTTGGAGGAGTTCCTTCAAAGTCTCTATATCTTCCATCATATTTTGTACGTTCTTTGTTTGCTTTTTGTTTTTCGTAAAGTTCATCTTTTTGGGCTGAACTCATATAGCAGTAGTAAGCTTTGCCTTCATCTAAGAGTTGTTGCACATATTTTTTGTATATATCAAATCTATTTGATTGATAAGTGATTGAGTCATCATGACTAAGTCCAGTCCACTTAAAAGCTTCTTCAATAGCAATTGCAGCCTCTTTTGAATTTCTTTTCAAATCTGTATCTTCGATTCTTAAAAGAAATTTACCACCATTTTTCTTTGCCCATAGATAACTATAAAGTGCAGTCCTAAGACCTCCAATGTGTAAATATCCTGTTGGAGATGGTGCAAAACGTGTTACTAGCATATGTATTTATCCTTATTTGGTTTATATTATACTCTTAAGTTATGTAAAAAAAATGTTTGTGTACGAGTTTAAGGTTTTTGTGTGTATAATTCAAAGAATTATATAAATTTTTTACTTATAAAAGGATTACTATTGAAGATTATTCCTCGATTATTAGTTAGTGCATCTATTTGTGCGACCCTCGGCTTTTCTGGCATCATTACAGGTGTTTCAGTAATCATAAATGATGAACCAATAACACTTTATGAAGTTTATAAATACTCAGAAAAGTATAAAATTTCAAGAAAAGAGTCTCTCAACTTACTAGTTAGACAAAAACTAGAAAATTCTCAAATCAAAAAACTCCGTATTGATGCAGATACCTTTGAAGTGGATAAATACATAGAAAACTTAGCTAACAAAAATGGGCTAAGCCAATATGAATTTTTAAATATGCTCAAAGAGAAAGATGTAAAAATTGCTCAATATAGAAAAGAGATAAAAGATAAACTCAAAAAAGATAAACTCTATCGAAGTATTTATAGAGACAAAATAAAAGCAGTTGAAGAAGAAGCAATGGCAAAATTTTATAAAGATAACCCTGCTGAATTCAAAGTTGCAAACAGCTTCAATATCTCTGTATACACGGCACAAAAACCAGAAGATTTACAAGCTATTCAAAACAACCCAATGCTCCAACCAGCAAATGTTAAAATTGAAAATAAAATCTTAGATGCCAAAACACTTGATAATAAACTAAAGGCACTATTAAACAGTACAAAACAAGGAATGTTCACTCAAGTCTTAAATATCCAAAACAGTCCAACTATGTTTTATATAAAAGAGAAAAAAGATTTTACACAGATACCTTATGAAGATGTAAAAAAGAATATCTATAGAGTTATATCTAAACGACAAGAAGAGAAAGTAGTAAAAGACTATTTTGAAAAACTAAAATCTTCTGCGTCTATTATTGTAGTAAGATCTCCAACTTAATCTAAAAGATGTGAGACTTTATCTTTAAGCAGGCTTGTATCATGAGCTTGCTTCAGTTCTTCAATATTTGGAGTTAATTTTATTGGCTCTTTTGATAACATATTTGCCTCTATGTTAATGAGAGGATTTTTGGAATCTAAAACTGCCATATGGTTGAAATTTATAACTTCTATCTGAGTTTTTATACTATTTATATTCTCTTTTATTGAACCAAGTCCATCTATAAAACTATTTACTTCCATGTTATTACCTAGTACAAAATCTTCTATACTAGTCTCATTTATCATAGAAAATCTAAACTCAAAACTACCAATACTAAGCGTATGTTCAGCATAAAAAAGACCAGAATCATTAAACATAGTATTATCAACAATATCCTGCATACTCAAGCTTATCTCTTCAAATTTTTCGTTTAATTCACTCTCTTGTGAGCTAAAAAATGAGAATTTTTCATTAAGTTTTTGTAGTTCTTCACCACCATTTTGAAGTTTTGAGATAGAACTATGTGCAATCTGTAGCATAGCTATGGATTCATTTGATTCTAATAGAGATACTGAGGTTATGCTATTACTTTCAAAAGTATCTACTCTATTTTGTGTTGTATTTTGCTCAGGAGTTGAGGTATTAGATTTTTTTTGTTCAATAAAGTTTATGCTATGTGCACTACTTCCATCAATCTTCATCCAATACCTCCTAAAAGTTTAGTATTTTGACAGATAATTCGTATCGAAATTGTTATCTATAAAATCTTGATTATCCATCATTTTAGAGTGAAAATCAATAACTGTTTTAATTCCCTCTATTTTATACTCACTAAGAGCATTTTTCATCTTTGCAATTGCTCTTTCTCTATCTTCGCCCCATACAATAAGCTTACCTATCATAGAGTCGTAAGTTGGAAGAACTGTATAGCCTTGATAGACATGAGAATCAACTCTCACATTACGACCACCAGGAGCTATGTACTTTGTAATCTTACCAGGACTAGGGATAAACTTAACTGGGTCTTCTGCTGTAATTCTACACTCTATAGAGTGTCCTTTTAGCTTGATTGTTTCTTGAGCTGGAAGTTCTTCACCCTCAGCTACTCTTATCATAAGTTCAATTATGTCAATTCCACTTACCATCTCACTAACACAATGCTCTACTTGAAGTCTAGTATTCATCTCCATAAAATAGAAATTTTTATCAGCATCTAGCAAAAATTCAAATGTTCCAGCATTTTCATACTTCAAAAACTTTACAGCCTTAACAGCTACTGCATGAAGTTGGGCTCTTGTTTTCTCATCAAGTATGATTGCAGGTGACTCTTCTATGAGCTTTTGATGACGACGTTGAAGTGAACAATCACGCTCACCAATATGAATTGCATTACCATGACTATCACCAATAACTTGAACTTCTATATGGCGTGGGTCTTTGATGTACTTTTCCATATAAAGTGTTCCATCGCCAAAAGCAGTCAATGCTTCGCTTTCAGCAGAAAGATAAGCAACTTCTAAGTCCTCTTCTTTTTCAACAACACGCAGACCACGACCACCACCACCAGCACTCGCTTTTACAATGACTGGATAGCCAATCTTCTTTGCCATTTTAATAGCTTCTGATACATCTTTGAGAGTACCTTCACTCCCTTCAATAACAGGAACTCCAGCTTTTTTCATAACCTCTTTTGCTTTTGCTTTATCACTCATCATAACCATTAAATCAGCACTAGGTCCGATAAATTTTATACCATGGTGTCCACAAATTTCTACAAAAGATTGGTTCTCACTTAAAAAACCATAGCCTGGGAAGATAGCATCACAACCACTAATCTCAGCAGCACTTATGATTGAAGGTATATGCAAATAACTACTTGCCGATGCTGCTTCACCTATACAGATACTAGCATCTGCATACTTTAGATATAGTGCATCTTTATCAGCTTTTGAGTAGACGGCAACCGCAATTTTCCCCATCTCCTTGATAGTTCTTATCGCTCTGAGTGCTATCTCACCTCTGTTTGCGACAAGTATCTTTTCGATGATTGCCATGTTTAAACTTTCTCAACCGCAAATAGTGGCATATCAAATTCAACTGGCTGTCCATCTTCAAGAAGAACTTCTATGATTCTACAATCAAATTCAGCTTCTATCTCGTTCATAATTTTCATCGCTTCAATGATACCAACTGTTTGACCTTTTTTAACTACCGTTCCAACTTTTACAAAAGAATCAGCACCTGGAGCAGGAGATGAGTAAAATGTTCCTACCATTGGTGATTTTATACTATCGCCAATCTCTTTAGTTTCAACTGCTGGAGCTTCTGTTTCAGCAATTGCAACTGGAGAAGCAACCGCAACTGGTGCAGCAGCTACAACTGTAGCCCCTTCAAAACCCTTTTGTAATTCTATTGAAAATTCACCATTTTTAATTTTTACTTTCGAGATATCACTTCCGTCAAAAAATCTCATCAAATCTTTAATTTCTCTATTTGTCATACGTTATATCCTTGTTATTTATTACTCTCATTATACTATTTTTCTATATAAAACCACTTAACTCAAAATGACTATTGGTCAATCTTCTCTATAACAACACCATTATCTTTGATGAAACTCGTTACTACATCGGAGTTTGTGTGTTCATAAGATTTGTCATAAACTATCCTTTTTATACCACTTGCAATGATGTTTTTACTACAATCACTACAAGGTTCAAGAGTGACATATATGGTCGCATCTTTTATGCTAATCCCCTCGCGTGCTGCCCAGATAATAGCATTCATCTCTGCATGGATCTCATAAGTTTTACTCCACTCATGATGTTCACTCGTATACTCACCATTCCAATGATCACAGCAGTTTGTATAACCCGCTGGAGTACCATTGTAACCTGTACTCAAAATTCTTCCATCTTTAACTATTACCGCTCCAACTTGCTTTGAAACACACTTGCTTGCACTTGCCAATTCATGCGCTATATTTATAAAGTTTTTATCACATAACATCTATCATCCTCTTTATTGTTTTTTCAAAATCAGGGTGTTGTAAAACATCTCCATGTGTAGTATCTTTTAACTCTACATGTAGAGCCAAATTTAAAACCTTTTCTTTTAACTTGTCAAAATGGTATTTTGGAATTACATCATCACCTTCTACTTCTATAAGTCCTACTTTTGCTTTTACATCTAACATATATTTTACTGATTCAAACTTATGATTTGAGAGAGTTTCTATAGGAAAATAAGGATACATTTTTTTACCAATAGAGACAATAGAATCATAAGGAGTTATGAGTATAAGACCTTTTATAACCCTCTGGCTTGCCACATAAGTAGCCACTCCTGTTCCTAAACTTCGTCCAACAACAATCACATCTCTGTTTTCACCATACTTATCAAATATTTGCAAAGCATCACTAAAAATATCTTTTTCACTCGGTTTTCCACCACTGTTTACAAAACCTCGATAATTAAACGCTACTATCTCAAAACCCTTTACATGTAAGACTATGCGAGTAGCATCATCTGCATTTCCACCAAAGTAAATGACAAGAGGAGAGTTATCAGATGTTTTATGTATACCTTTTAGAACCACACCTTTTTCTACTTCAAAAGTGATATGCTCAACATCTTTTAGTTTTATAGGCTCTTTTTTCTCAATCGAACGTGGGTTAAAGACTTGTGAATCTTGAGTAAGATATATGTATATCAATGCACCAAGGTACAAAGCAATCAAGCCAAAAATCAATAATTTCATTTTCTTATCTCCACTGTCATATCGTTTTTTAAGTAGTCAGTCATAAGCCTACATGTAAAGCCCTTAGACTTTGCAAATGTTATTATATCTTCTTTTTTTTGGTAGTTAAAATTCTCACTTTTTTTACTGCCTTCAAGTACATTAAAAACAATTCCTTTACTTGAGTGAGCTAAAATTTTCTCTAAAAAAAGCCAAGTTTGAAAGTCATTTAATATGTTAAGAGTTCCACTTGCAACATACCAATCAGCATAAGGCAGGTCGTCTTTTAAAATGTCTTTACATGTAGACCATTTTCAAGCCAATAAAAATACAAATCTCCAAACCCACAACCAGCATCAACTACACTGCACCTTGGAAGTTCATATTTTAAAAGAGATGTAATTACTTCAAACCTAACTCTTTGGGACTCATCAGAACTCCAGTTGAGTCCACGTGCGGATACGCCGTATTTTTTATAAGCGTTTTTGTAAAAATCTAGATTATTCAACTAAACTAACAGTGCAGAGATTCTTTTTTGTAATATGTCTGTTTGATGGGTTTGAGCTATGATAGAGCTCTCTAGTTTTACCTGATTTTTTTCTAAATCATTTATTTTTTGATTTATAGGTTCCTCAGAGATATTTGCATACGCACTAGTCAAACTTGAAACTGCTGAGAGTGAATTTGTTATGCTTACTGCATTTTTATTTGTATTTGAGCCTATTTCTGAGTGTAAAGAGTTTAATCCCTCTTTAAATTCAGCAATACTATCTTGATTTTCTATAGATACCTCATCCAACCCCGCCACTTGTAAATTAGACCCTGAAGATAATAGAGACTGCCCATTGTAACTTGTTGTATCAACTATGTCTTGTATAGCATCTTTAGTAGCTTGGAACTCTTGAGTGAGCATCTGTTGTTGGTCACTGTTTAGTGCGGCATTATTACTACGTACTGAAAGTTCATTGAGTTTTTCCGTATTTTGAGATATGTTGGAAACCGCAGAATCTGCAATCTGCATCATACCAATAGTCTCATTTGAGTTTTGAATCTCTTGTGTTAAAGTAGAAATTTGTAAGTTCAAAGAGTTAGCAATAATCAAATTTGCATTATCTTTTCCACTAAGCTCACGAACAGCCCCTATCTTAGAGAGTGTCTCTTCAGCATTTGTTCTATTTTGATTTATATGATTTGTTGTTTGCGTGTTAAAACTATTTCCTATATTCATAACAAACTCTTTAATCTAATCTTTATTATATTATACTCCTTGCAAGTAAACATGTCAAATGGAATTAAAATCCCAAATAATTCCATAACTTTTTGCTCACCTCTAAATTCATAAAAAACTCATATTTTTTGAATCCAGAAGCACTTAATTAGACGA
>DQTM01000273.1 GCA_015662785.1 Sulfurospirillum arcachonense
CTGTCCCATTTCGAACCAGGAAGCTAAGCTCTTCATCGCCGATGATACTTTCCCTTACTGGGATGGAAACGTAGGTCGCTGCCGGGTTCGCGTTATTTATACTTAACCCCTTCTTTTTATTTTTCAATTTTATACAAATATAAAAAACTATATTAACATTAAGTTTTATACCTATTATTCTTTCTTATATATCCCTAAATATTTTATCTCTTTCGCAAAAAATGTTAATTCTTCTAGCGCTAGTTTTAAATTTTTTTCATCAGGATGTGCATCTATATCTATATGAAATTGACTTACTTGCATAGATCCTGGAGATGAATAACTTTCAAGTTTTAAAAGGTTTACTCCATTAGTTGCAAAACCACCTAATGCTTTATATAGTGCAGCAGGGATATCTCTAACTTGAAACACTAGTGAAGTGATATATTCTACATTTTTTTGGAACTTTGGTGTTTTTATATTTTTTGACAAAACAATAAATCTTGTAACATTATCAGATAAATCTCCAAATTTGTCATCTAAAATTTCTAAATCATATAGTTTTGCTGCTAAATTAGAGGCTATTGCTCCATATAAGGGGTCTTTTTTTTCACTTATTTCTTTTGCTGAACCAGCAGTGTCAAATTTTGCTAATGCTTTTATGTTTAGATTTGTTATATTTGTATGGCATTGGACTAAAGCTTGAGGGTGTGAAGAGACATACTTGATACTCTCTTTAGATGATCCTTTAATACCAAGTAGACAGTGATTAACTGGCTCGAAGTGCTCTTCTACAATATATAGAGCAAGTTTTGGTATAAGTCTATAAATTTCTTCTACACGTCCAGCAGTTGAGTTTTCTACTGGGATCATTGCTAAGTTTGCTGTTCCTGATTCTACTAATTTCATAGCATCACAAAAACTATCACATGCAATAGTAATAGAGTTAGGAAATGCTTTTTTACATGCTAGGTGAGAATATGCACCCTCTACACCTTGATAGGCTATTATATTATCATTCAAGTTAATCCTTTAAGAATAGATTATACTTATAATTTACTTCGTATTAAGTAAATATCATTAAAATAATTGCGAAGGGTATTTATGAAAAAACATTAATTATGCTTTAGAATTGTGGTATATTTTAATAGAAAATTTCATTAAATATATTTTTTTATCTATTTATACTAAAAAACTTTGATTTTAATATTAATTTGGGTATAATCTCACTCTTAATTAAATGTGCGCCCGTAGCTCAGCTGGATAGAGCATCGGTTTGCGGTACCGAAGGTCACAGGTTCGACTCCTGTCGGGCGCACCATTTGTTTTTAAATCCCTTTATACTTTAAAATAATGCAACTTGTCATTCAATTTTTGTGTAACTTGATGTAGATGATCTGCTGCACTTGCTATCTCTTCTAAATCTCTTGCATTTGTTGTTGAAATTTCATTTATATGTTCAAGTTCTACCATTGATTTTTTTATCTCATCTCCTGATTTCTCTGTTGATTTTGTTGAAGATTCAACTATATTTACTGAATTTACCATTAATTCAACTGATGATGCAATTTTATGTGATACAGTTTGTGATTGTTCTACTAGTTCACTAAACATATTGCCATTTTGATCCATTTGTGTTCCTGAATCACTTATGGCTTGAACTATGACATTTACTGTTGCATTTATCTCAACAAGAGATTTTTGTGTTCTTTCTGCTAACTGTCGTACTTCGTCGGCAACAACTGCAAATCCACGTCCATGTTCACCTGCACGGGCCGCTTCTATTGCTGCATTTAGTGCAAGTAAGTTAGTTTGGTCTGCTATGTCATTTATGACGGTTAATACATCTTTTACCTGTTCTGCATCTTCTGCTAAGAGGTTCATCTTATTTTGAAGTTCATGTTCTACTTCTGATGTTTTTTCTATTTTGTCTATAAGAAGTTTGAAGACTTGATTCGCTTCTGTAAGTGATCTGTTTGTTTCCTCGATTTCCTTTTGTGCTTCTTTAGATTGTTCTACTGAACTTAGTATATTCTCTCTTGCTAGCTGTCCTGTATGAGTGGTTTTTTGAATTATTTCTGTCTCTTTTTCCGCCCTCTGACCAATACTTAGAGATGTTGATGAGAGTTGATGTGCAACTGCTGCATTTTCATCACTTGTAGAGATGGTTTCTGCAACAACTGCTCTAAGCTTTCCCATAAAGACATTGAGTGCATCTGCTATCTCTCTAAGTTCATCGTTGTATGGAACTTCGTAGTTTATGGTCAAGTCTCTTTCATTAGATACTATGACATTTGCTAAAGCTCTTAGAGGTTTTAGAATAGACATTATGATATATGTGGTCAATGACAATATAAGTATGATGATAAAAACACCAAGTGCTATATATATGTTTGTGGTTTTCGTCATATGATCAGATATCTCTACATTAAGATTTTTTATGGATTTTTTTATGAGATCTTCCGTTTTGTGCACAGTATTTCTCAGTTTGCCGTGAAGTCCACTTTTATGGTTTAGTCCCATTGTTTTGAAGCCCTCAGTTAGAGATATAAAGTTTTGCTGATAGACTTTTAGCAGCATAAGAGAGTCTGTTAAATTCTCATTTGATTGAATATAAGATACTGTTTTTTCAAAGTTTTTAGCATGCTTGTCTATGTACTTTGGTAATTTTCTCATAAGAAAATCTTTTTCGTTTCTTCTTAGCGTTAGCACTAGAGTATTTGCTTTAAAATCTTCATGTTTTTTAAAAAAGGCTTCTGCCTCATGTATAGCATTTCTGAGATTCCCTCGTAGACCATCTTCTGGGCTAAGTCCTACTACTTTTTTAATTTTTACTAGCTGATCAAAAACAGTTTTATATTCGATTATAACTTTTAATATAGATGTTAATTCTTCTGTATTTATACTGTTTTGTTTTGAAAGAATAATCAAATCTTTGATCTGTTTTTGCAATTCATTTAACTCATCATGTAATTTTTTTACATATTTTACATCATCTCTTGCTAAAAAGTCTTTTTCATGTTTTCTCATTTTTAAAACATGTATTTCTGTCTCGGCGACTTCTTCGTGTATACCCAATAATGTTTTTTCTTGATTACTCAAAACAGTTGCAGAATAGTGGATGGAAAGTATACCTAATATGGTTATGAAACCGAGTATAATAAGCCTTTGTTTGATAGATAGATTTTCACAGGAGCTCCTTTTTGGATACTTTTAAAATTAAATTAAGTACATTTTAATCTAACTTATTTTAACCCAAATTATGCAATAGAAAATTAAAAATATTATCTATCATTGCACTCAAGGCACATTCATTAAAAATTTACACCACCA
>DQTM01000027.1 GCA_015662785.1 Sulfurospirillum arcachonense
ATATAGACATACTAAGCGATGAACTTACAAAAGTTAAAAATGATCTAAAATCACTAAGAACAAGAAACTCTCAGTACCGAATGGAAAGTGATAAACTAAGACAGCAGATAAAAGAGCTGCAAGGAAAGATAGAGGCACTTCTATAGTGGGAGTCGAAGTTATATCTTACGGAGCATTTGCTCTATTTTTAACACTTTTTTTATACTTAAAATACAAATTATTTAAATAGGACACTAACACATGAAAGAATTGAATCAGAGTGATAAAGATTATCTACTTGACTCGATAAGAGATATAAAAGATTTTCCAAAACCAGGAATAGTTTTTAAAGACATCACAACACTTTTATCAGATGCAAAGGCATATAATTTTCTTATGGACCACTTAGCTGACAGATATAAAAACGAAGATATAGATTTTATAGCGGGTATTGAAGCACGCGGTTTTATCTTTGGAGCGGCACTTGCTGCAAAAATAGGAAACTCTTTTGTTCCAATTAGAAAACCTGGAAAACTTCCATATACTACTATCAGTGAAAAATATTCATTAGAGTATGGTGTAGATGAAGTAGAAATTCATATAGATGCTTTTAAATGCAATAAAGAGAACCCAAAAGTTCTTCTCATTGATGATTTGATAGCAACTGGTGGCACAGCAACTGCGGCAGTGAGCCTTATAAACAAATCAGGTGCCGAGTGTGTAGAAGCCTGTTTTTTACTAAATCTAACTCTCCTTCAAGGTGATAAAGAGATTAGAAAAACAACTAGTGTATACTCAGTTTTGGAGCTTGACTAATGTATATTCCAAAGGCTTCAAAATTTGACCCAGATAGTAATGGTCATTTTGGTATATTTGGAGGGCGTTACGTTCCTGAAACATTGATGCCAGTTTTATTAGAACTTGATGATTACTACAAAAAACTACGTTTTGATAAAGAGTTTTGGAGCGAAGTTGACGATTATCTTAAAGACTATGTTGGTCGCCCTTCAGCTTTGTACTACGCAAAAAATATTTCTGAAGAGTTAGGTGCAAAAATCTACTTCAAAAGAGAAGATTTAAACCACACTGGAGCACACAAAGTAAATAACACTATTGTTCAAGGTCTCATTGCTAAAAAGATGGGCAAAAAAAGAGTCATTGCAGAGACTGGAGCTGGACAGCATGGTGTGGCTACTGCAACAGTTGCTGCTCTTTTAGGACTTGAATGTGAAGTATTTATGGGTGAAAAAGATGTTAAGAGACAAGAGCTTAACGTATTTCGCATGAAACTTCTTGGAGCAAAAGTTCATAGTGTAAAAAGTGGCAGTAGAACGCTAAAAGACGCTATGAATGAAGCTATACGCTACTGGGTTACAAATGCAAGAGATACATTTTATATAATTGGCACTGTTGCTGGTCCTCATCCCTACCCTATGATGGTTCGTGATTTTCAAGCTGTCATCGGTTACGAAGCAAAAGCTCAGATTTTAGCAAAAGAGAATAGACTTCCTGACTATGTTATAGCATGTATTGGTGGAGGTAGTAATGCCATTGGTGCATTTAGCCACTTTTTAGAAGATGAAGGTGTAACGTGTATAGGTATTGAAGCTGGTGGACTTGGAGTTGAAACTGACAAACATGGTGCTAGTTTAGAAAAAGGTAGCCCAGGGGTTCTTCATGGTCAGATGAGTTATCTTCTTCAAGATGATGATGGACAGATACTAGAAGCCTACTCCATAAGTGCAGGTTTGGATTACCCAGGAATTGGACCTGAACATGCATACTTAAAAGAACTTGGAGTTGCAAAGTATGAAAACATAACAGACCAAGAGGCATTAGATGCATTTGTATGGTTGAGTCAAACAGAGGGTCTTATCCCAGCATTTGAAAGTTCTCATGCAGTTGCGTACCTCAAAAAAATGCCAAAAGATAAGTTAAAAAACTCACTTATCATAGTCAACCTTTCTGGTCGTGGTGACAAAGATATGATGCAAGCAAAAGAGTTATTAGATTTTGATAATAAGGAATAAAATGAAAATAGAAGTAATAAATAAAAAAATAAATGAAGTAGAAGCTGATATAAAAATAGTATTTGTAGTAAACAAAGATTATGACCACAAAAGCGTAGAAGACAAAAAGACTTTAGAGTTCTTAGGATTCAAAGCCGAAAGTGAAGAAGTTTGTTTTTTAGGCGAGAAAAAAACTGTTTATGTTGGTGTTGATTCACTTGACGCAGAAGAGCTTAGACTTGCAGTTGGAAAAGCTATAAATGTCATAAAAACTACAAATGCAAAAACTGTCAAAATAGGAACTTACTCAGATGACTGCCCTGGTGTGAACATCAAGGCAATGAGTGAAGCTTTTATACTTGGTAGTTATAGTTTTGAAGAGTACAAAACAAAAAAGAATCCACTAAAAATAGAGACTATCACTATATGTTTAGATGACTATAGTAGACCTGATGTTTCAGTAACAACTGCTCAAAAAGCAGTTAAAGTTGGAACTATAATAGCAGACTCAACAAACTACGCAAAAGATTTGGTAAACACTATACCTCACGATATGACATCTGTAAGACTTGCTGAAGTTGCACAAGAGTTAGACCAGATTGAAAACGTTACATGTAAAGTATATGATGAGAAGTTTTTAGAAGAGCAAGGCATGGGTGCATTTTTGGCAGTCAACAGAGCTAGTCACATTCCTCCTCGTCTTATTCATGTTATTTACAAGCCTAAAAATGCAAAAGAAAAATTTGTATATGTAGGAAAAGGTTTAACATATGACAGTGGTGGACTTAGCCTGAAACCAGGAAGCTCTATGGTTTCTATGAAATCAGACATGGGTGGAGGAGCGGCAGTTCTTGGAATCGTAAAAGCAGCGGCCGAGATTGGTCTTCCTTATGAAGTTCACGCTATAGTTGGTGCAACTGAGAACTCAATAGGACCTGAAGCTTACAAACCTGATGATGTTTTAGTAGCAAAAAATGGAACAACTATAGAGATAGGAAACACAGATGCAGAAGGACGTTTAGTTCTTGCTGATTGTCTATGTTATGCTTGTGAGCAAAAACCTGACTACTTGATAGATATGGCAACTTTAACTGGTGCTTGTGTTGTTGCTCTTGGTGAGTATACAACAGCTGTTATGGGACACTCAAGTAAAATGAAACACTCTTTGATGAAATCAGCAATTGGAAGTGGAGAGCTTACGGGAACTCTACCTTTTAACAGATACCTAAAAAAGCAACTTAAAAGCCCTATTGCGGACTTAAGCAACATCGGTAAAAACCGTTGGGGTGGTGCAATAACAGCTGGAATGTTCTTAGACAACTTTGTTGCAGATGAATACAAAGACAAGTGGTTACACCTTGACATTGCTGGACCAGCATTTGTTGATAGTGCTTGGGGTTATAACCAATGTGGAGCTAGTGGAGCGGGAATTAGAATGAACCTCTACTGGATGATAGACAAAAGTAAAGAAGAGGACGTATAATGGGATTAGGTGTAGGTATAGTAGGACTTCCAAACATAGGAAAATCAACAACATTTAACGCTTTAACAAAAGCACAAAATGCAGAAAGTGCAAACTACCCTTTTTGTACAATTGAACCAAATAAAGCAATAGTTCCTGTTCCTGATGATAGACTCTCCGAGTTGGCAAAAATAGTAAAACCTGAGCGTATTCAGTACTCTACAGTTGATTTTGTAGACATTGCAGGACTTGTAAAAGGCGCTTCAGCAGGAGAAGGTCTTGGAAATAAATTTTTATCAAACATACGCGAAGTAGAAGTTATCTTACATATGGTTAGATGTTTTGAAGATGACAATATCACTCACGTTGAAGGTGATATTGACCCTTTAAGAGATATTGAGATTATTGAGAGTGAGCTGATTTTTGCTGACATTCAACAACTTGATAAAAAAGTAGATAAACTTCATCGTACTGGAAAAGCAGATAAAACTGTACGAGCAGCACATGAGTTTTCACTTGAACTCAAAGCTCATCTTGATGATATAAAACCTGTTAGTACATTTGCAAAAAAAGATGACCCTATGTTTGAAGAGTTAGACAAAGAACTTCGTTTTTTATCTAACAAAGCGATTATTTATGGTGCAAATGTTGATGAAGACTCTCTTTTAGAAGATAATGCATTTGTCACAAAAGTAAAAGCTCACGCTAACGAAGTTGGAGCAGAAGTTATAGTACTTTGTGCAAAAATAGAAGAAGAACTTTGTGGACTTGAAGAGGAAGAGGCAGAAGAATTTTTAACAGATTTGGGCATTGAAGAGTCTGGACTAAACAAAATAATCCATACTGCATTTAAAAAACTTAATCTTATTAGTTACTTTACCGCGGGAGTTATGGAAGTAAGAGCATGGACTATACACAAAGGTTGGAAAGCTCCAAAATCTGCTTCAGTAATTCACAATGATTTTGAAAAAGGCTTCATTCGTGCAGAAGTAATCGCTTATAATGACTTCATTACATGTAACGGTGAAAATGGAGCTAAAGATGCAGGTAAAATGCGTCTTGAAGGAAAAGATTATATTGTCAATGATGGCGACGTAATGCATTTTAGATTTAACGTTTAAAAATCAATAGAAGGTTTTTATGAGTAGTATGAGTATCAAAAATAAGGTATATATTTTATTTGCAATATCTATGTTTGCTTTTGTGTCTATGAACCTATATATAAGTTCATTGGTAAGTTCGAGTCAAAAAGAGACTTCTATCATTAATGTTTTGGGCAAACAAAGAATACTAAGTCAAAAAATTGCTAAAGAGACTCTTGCTTGGTATAAATTTCAAATGCCAAAATCACTTGAAGCTCTAAAAAATTCATCATTTACTTTTAACAAAGTTATTCAGGCTCAACAAAATGGGAAAATGTCATTAGGTAGAGAGATTATAAATCTTAAAATGGATGATGATTTTAAAATTAAAACTCAAGAGATATATACAACTTGGGTTCCCTTTTATGAAAGAGTTCAAAAAATCATAAATAAGACAGAAAAAAGCAATATAAATAAATCTGATTTACAAAAAAACTTACAAATTTTAAAACTTAGTAATGATGCAGTTAAGATATATGCTCAACATTCTGAGGAAATTATGAGTAAAATAAATATTTTATCATATCTGAATATTCTTCTAAATATTATTGTAATGTCTATTATAATATACGCTTTTAGAACTCTTATTTTAGCAAGATTAGAAAATATAGAAAAATTTGCAAAAAATGTAGCCGAGACTCAAGACTATACGCAAACGCTACAGGTAAAAAAACATGATGAAATAGGTAAAATTCTTATTCAAATAAACAATTTCATATCAAAAACTAGAGAATTAGTACAAAGTGCAAAAACCTCTTCTGTTGAAAATGCGGCTATATCTAACCAACTCTCATCAACATCAATTGAAGTTGGTAAATCTGCTGAAAAGTCTATGGAAATTGTTGAACAAACTATACAAAAAGCTAGTCAAACAAAAAATGAGATGATTGAGTCAATAACAGAAGTTGAAAAGAATAAAAAAGAAATAATTGAAGCGAATAAAAGTCTCGACCAATCAAAAAAAGAAATTATTGAATTAACTGAGATTATTGAAGAGAATGCCAGAGAAGAGATAGAACTTGCTGAAAAAATAAAAGAGTTAAGCACTACTGCAAAAGATGTACAAAATGTACTTAGTATCATAGGTGACATTGCAGATCAGACTAATCTTCTTGCTCTAAATGCAGCTATTGAAGCAGCAAGAGCAGGTGAACATGGTCGTGGGTTTGCTGTTGTTGCTGATGAAGTGAGAAACTTAGCTGAGAGAACTCAAAAATCTCTAGGAGAGATTAGTGCCACTATAAATGTCATTGTTCAATCTATAAATGACTCAAGTGAACAAATGAATGCAAGTGCACAAAAAAATCAAAAAATCTCTGAAATGGCACAAGCTACTCAAGAGAGGATAAATTCTATCTCAACCACTATGCACCAAGCCTCTGATGTCAATGAAAAAAGTGTACAAAACTATATTAAAACTGGTGAAGAGTTAAGCTCTATCATGACAATGATTGAAGAGATAAATGAAATCTCAGCACAAAATGCGACAAGTGTAAATGAAATCTCAGGGGCAGCAGGTCATCTAACAAGTATGACTGAAGAGCTAAATACCAAATTAAATCAATTTAAGACAAACTAATTGTCTAAAAGTTCAGATTTAACCAAAGGTTGTATAAAAAATCATTTAAGAAATATCGCTATACCATCAAGTATAGGGTATTTCTTTCATACAATGTTCAACGTAACTGATACTTTTTTTGCTGGTGAAATTTCAACTCAAGCTTTAGCTTCACTCTCACTTACTTTTTCTATATTTTTTATCATTATTGCAGTTGCTGGTGGTATGGGCCAAGGTGTTACTGCTCTTATAGGAAATGCTATAGGGAAGAAGAAAATAGATGATGCAAAACAGATAATTCTTCATGTTCTATTTTTTGCCATATCTATTGCTATTATCATAACAACTATAGGATATCTTAGTGCACCATTTTTGATGGGAATTTTAGGAGCACAAGGTGAATACCTTAAAGAAGCACTTTCATACATAAACATCATTCTTTTTGGAGCTATATTTTATGTTGGAGTGTTTTTTACCAATGCAATGCTAACCTCTTTAGGAAATACAAAAGCTTTTAGGAACTTTTTAGTTATAGGCTTTTTCCTAAATATTATCCTAGATTTTTGGTTCATAAAAGGTGGCTTGGGAATAGAACCTATGGGAGTACGTGGTATCGCTTATGCTACTATTATCATAGAATTTTTAGGTTTTGTATATCTTTTTTCTGTTCTTAAAAAAACTTATCTACTTCAAAATCTTCCTACATTTAGATTTGATAAACAGATAATTTTTTCATTTTTTAAACAAGGGACTCCTCCTACAATTAACATGTTACTTATGGCTCTTGGTATGTTTATCATCACTTACTATATATCTGATTTTGGGCAACATGTTGTAGCTGCTTATGGGATTGCTATTAGAATTGAGCAGATATTTTTACTTCCTAGTATTGGTATTAATGTTGCTGTTTTGGCAATAGTATCTCAAAACAATGGTGCTGGGTTGTACGAAAGAGTTAAAGAAAGTGTTATTTATGCTCAAAAAGTTGGTTTTATTTTATGGATAATTGGTATGCTTTCACTCTTTGCTTTTGGAGAGTTTCTGATGGGGCTTTTTACAGATGATGTCTTAGTAATCGAAGCTGGTTTGAGTTATCTATATGCAGCTGCTACGTCACTATATGCCTATGTATTAGTTTTTATAAATATCTCATTTCTTCAAGGCATAAAAAAACCAGCACTCTTAGTCTTTCTAAGTCTTTTTAGACAGCTTTTAGTACCGGTTGTTGTATTTAGTCTATTTGCTTACTATAAACTGTCACTTGAGTTTTATTGGTGGGGGCTTGTTACTTTTATTTGG
The DNA here is from genome assembly GCA_015662785.1 of Sulfurospirillum arcachonense. GTDB lineage: Bacteria > Campylobacterota > Campylobacteria > Campylobacterales > Sulfurospirillaceae > Sulfurospirillum_A > Sulfurospirillum_A arcachonense_A. The sequence continues at coordinate 7,450 of DQTM01000027.1, forward strand.
TTATCTGCTCTATTTATAGTCTGGTATGCAAAACGTAAATTCAGTGAGATA
>DQTM01000101.1 GCA_015662785.1 Sulfurospirillum arcachonense
AGTTATGAAAGAGAGTATGGATTATATAATCTCAAATGTAATAGCCCATGAATACGCTCATGCATTACTTTTTAAAAGTGGTGATTATAAAAAAATAAAAGATGGGCACTCTAAATTATGGCAAAAAACCTGCACGAAATTAGGTGGAGAGAAGTGCCAAAAATATGTAAATTCTCATGATGTCATCATGGGAAAATTACCATTTTGATTTAGGATGATTTATGATTGATTGTGTTAAAACAAATTTGTATGAGCTTAATATATTTAATAATATAGAAAGAAATTCTAAACTTCATGCTCATAATTATATCTGTATTTGTGCAGTTAAAAAAGGAGAAATGGTATTTTTTCATGATGGTGAAGAGATAACTTTAACTCCCAATAAAATTATAGTTTTTAATATAAATCAGCCACATAAATTAAAACGGTATAAAGAAATATCAGAGTACCACATACTTCATATTAATTTAGATGAAATTTTTTTACCAAAAATTATAGAAAATTCTTCTACTTATAAAGATTTTATATACTTTAGTCAAAAAGCTTTAAAAAACGAAAAAAGTGATTTTGTTGAGAGATTTATAAAGAGATATAAAATCGATAAAAAATTTAAGATTTTAAATGAAAACCTTGCAAATATCAAAAAATTTATAGATGAGAATTTAAATACAAATTTATCTTTAGAAGAGATATCTAAAAAGATAAATCTAAATCAGAGTTATCTCTCAAGGAGTTTTAAAAAACAATATGGTCTATCTCCTCATGATTATATGCTAAATGAAAGAGTAAATAGGTCTAAAAAACTTTTAGAACAAGGATTTGATATATCACAAATTGCGCTAGAACTTGGTTTTTATGATCAAGCTCATTTTTATAGAGCATTTAAAAACTCATTTTTAATAACACCAAATGAATATAAAAATATAAAAAAACATAGGTAAAAATCGTACAATATCTAATTTCTAAAATAAGTTATTATTCTATTCAACGAAAATATGGGTTATGCTAAAAGTATTAATATCCATAGATTTAATAAACTTGTTTAAAGGGATATTTTATGAATCCTATAGTTCCATTTGTGCAAAGTCTAACTAACAAAAATGCATCTAATTGGCTTATAGAACTTCAATCTTCAATGCCAAATATAAATATATGTCACATTGAAGAATTAAGTGAAAGTGAGAGAAAATACATTGAAGTTGCAATTGTCGCAAAACCTAACCCCATAGATTTATTAACATTACCTAACCTTAGGTGGGTTCAAAGCTTGTGGGCTGGAGTTGAAAAACTGATTGATGAATTGCCAAATAAACAAATCTCTATTGTACGTCTTATTGACCCTCAGCTTGGTGAAACGATGGCAGAAGCTGTACTAGCATGGACGTTATATCTACATCGTAATATGCCAATATATAAGAAACAGCAGAGCTCTCAAGAATGGATACAGCACGATGTTACAATGGCATCAGAGCAAACGATAGGTATCTTAGGTTTGGGTCATCTTGGACAAAAAGCTGCTAAACGTCTTTTAGATAATGGTTTTAATGTTGTAGGTTGGAATAGTGGCAAAAATCTACAAGATATTGAAACATTTAGTGGCGAGGATGGCTTGTTAAAAGTAGCTACCTTGTCAGATATATTGGTTATTCTTTTGCCTTTGACACCACAAACAAGTGGATTATTGGGTAATAGTTTTTTTAGTCAATTAAAACATGGTGCTTCACTAATCAATTTTGCACGAGCAGATATAATTGATGTAAAAGCTTTAGAAATAGGACTCGAGACTCGTCAGATAAAACATGCAGTTTTAGATGTTTTTTTACAAGAACCTTTAGAAAGAACTGATAAACTTTGGAGAAACCCTCATGTTACAGTTTTGCCACATATCTCTGCACCGACTAATAAGCATACTGCTTCACAAGTCGTTGCCAAAAATATCAGAGCATTTTTTGACTCAAATAAAATTCCACAATCAATTTCTAGGGAAATTGGGTACTAAATTTAGTTCTTACAAATATAATAAAAGGAAAACAATATGATGACACTTGATGAAAAGTTTAAAGCACTAGAGACCCAAAATGCACCGGGACAAGAGTTTCGCCAAGATATAAGTGACTTGAGTACAATTATGCGTGGAGAAAAATTAGAAGGAGATTCTATAGATTTTTCTCATGGTGATGTAGATGCTTTTGTCCCGACACCAGGAGCATCAGAAACTTGGTTAAGAGGATTTGAATTAGGCGGTGAACAAGCTTATACTGAATACCGTGGAGCAGCTAAAATCCGTGAAGGATTAGCTGATAGACTTGGTCTATTTACAGGCTCTCCAATTTTTGCAGATAAAGAGTTGATTATAACTCCAGGAACTCAAGGTGCACTGTTTTTAGCACTTGGTTCAACTGTAGAAGCAGGAGAAAAAGTTGCAGTAATTGAACCAGATTATTTTGCAAATCGTAAACTTGTTAAGTATTTTGGTGGAGTGGTAGTGCCTATTCCTTTAAGTTATCAAGATACTATGTCTAAGAGTGGACCTGACCTTAACATTTTAGAAGAAGCATTTAAAGATGGTACAAAAACTCTTGTTTTTTCTACTCCAAATAATCCTACAGGAGTAGTCTATACCAAAGATACAATCGATAAGATTTCAGTACTTACTGCAAGATATAATGTGACTGTTATTGTAGATCAGCTCTATTCAAGACTACTTTATAGTGGTGAGACATATACACATTTTCGTGCTTGTAAGATTGTGCCTAAAAATATGATAACTATCATGGGACCATCTAAGACAGAATCTCTTAGTGGATTTCGTCTTGGAACAGCTTTTGGCACGGCTAGTATTATAGAGAGAATGGAACAGTTACAAGCAATAGTATCTTTACGTGCCGCTGGGTATAATCAAGCAGTACTTGAAGATTGGTTGCAAGAGCCTAAAGAGTGGATGGAAGCGCGTATTAAAGCTCATGAAGCAATAAGAGATGAATTACTTGGTATCTTCAATTTGGCAGGACTATTGACTGCAACACCACAAGCAGGTAGTTATCTTTTCCCACAATTACCATCTCTTGATATTGATTTAAAATTATTTGTGCAGTTGCTTAGATATCAAGCTGGTGTGATTGTTACTCCAGGAGCAGAGTTTGGACCAACAACAAGAGATAGTGTTCGCCTTAATTTTTCACAAGACCATGCCAAAGCTGTAGCTGCTGCGAAGAGGATAGTAGAGATGGTTAAGAGGTATCGCAAGTGAATCAGAATACTATGCAACCAATCCCACAAGGTCAATATCTTCCTGCTGTTAGGCACAATGATTTAGTCTATAGTTCAGGAATGACACCACGTAAAGATGGAAAACTTATATACTTAGGTAAAATAAAAACTACTAGTCCAGTCGAGGTTTACTGTGACGCAGTGCAGTTAGCAACTAAAAATGCGTTATTAGCAGTTCAGGCTTGTTTACAAAAAAATGAAAAAATCTCTGTTATTCTTCAATTGACAGTTTATCTAAATGCAGAGCAAAGTTTTAGTAAACACTCAAAAGTAGCAGATTATGCATCGGCGTTATTACTAGAAGAGTTGGGAGTTAATAGCATAGGAAGTCGTGTTGCAATTGGAGTAGCAACGTTACCATCAGATGCATTAGTTGAAATAGCACTAGTTAGCGCAGTGACCAAACTTTAGAGTTTTAATTTTTTCATGTAAAGAGTTAGATTATAAGGAGATTAAGGATAAAATAACAATATTAAAGTATAAGGGTTATTTTGAAAAGAAAATATGCAAATTATGGGGATGTAGATAAAGAGCAGTTGCAAAGAGATATCGATGCGATTAAAGAGACGATTGGTGATGCAACTGAAGAAGATTTTCAACATCTATTGAAATTAAAAAGATGGGGTAAAGGAGCCAGTTTATTTGGTCTTTTCTTGATTGTAATGATAAATATTTTTGATATAAATACATTTGTTTATTGGACTTTGGCTATTGTTGCAGCTACATTTATTGGCGTAGGCAATGTAGGAAGATGGGCAAATGTCGCACACCCTATTTTACATGGGGCATATGATAAAGTACCAAATATACCAAAAAGGTATACTAAAAA
>DQTM01000017.1 GCA_015662785.1 Sulfurospirillum arcachonense
AACATTAAAACAACTTAATAAAGGAGTTAAAAGGGCAATTTTTGCTAAAATAAAATAAAAAGAGGAAAAATATTGTTAACATTAAATGAATTGAAAACAAGTGGTATATGGCCTGCAAATAAACCATTTACTGAAAAGCTAGGAGAAAGCGAGCTAAAAGAACTTGGTTTGGAGATGTTTTATTCTGGTAAAAATGGCGATCTTTATCTTATTCCAGATGCGAATAAAGATATTGCTTTACTCATGAGATCTGACAGGGTTTCTGTATTTGATATTCCTATCAATGATACTATAGAAGGTAAGGGTAAAATACAAAATAGCATATCTACACTTGGCGCAAACTATGCGAAGAGCATGGGACTAAAAACTGCTGTAGACTTTGACTATGAAATCAAAAATCTTCCGCAAGAATATAAACAAAGAAGTCAAGTTATTGAACTTTGCCGTCCTTTTGAAGTGGATATAGATGAAGAGATTGTTCAACTTGAACTCATTTATAGAAATTATTTAACAGGCTCTTTATATAAGGCTTATAAAAATGGAAAAGACCCTTATAATATACAACTTGAAAGCGGCTTACAAGAGTGGTATAAGTTTGATACACCTATCTTTACCCCAACAACTAAAGGTGAAACTGATGAGCCTCTTGATGGTAGTAAGGTAGCTCTAAAGATTCCTGAGATAACTAAGGCAATGGAAAATCTTTTTATAGATTTTTGTAAGTATTCGGAGTCAAAAGGTATCACTGTTATTGATACAAAGTTTGAAGTGTTTTTAAATTCAAATGGCGATTGGGTGCTTGGAGATGAAATTTTAACTCCGGAAAGTAGCAGATTCATTATATCATCTGATTTTGAAGCTGGTAATTATAAATCTATGGATAAACAAATCATCAGAAATCATGCCATCAAAGACGGCTGGAAAGAGAGATGGTCAAAAGAAAAAGAAGCTACACCTAATCAAAAAATTTTAGAAGCTTCCATTCCTAATGATATTAAACAAGAAGTTATCAAAGGATATGAGTATATATATACTCTATTAAAAGATTAAAGGGTAGGTTACATGTAACCTACTGAACAGAATGGAGAAATAACTGCATAGGTAAGCAATTTATTTATTATAAAGCAAGGAAGATATATGCAAAAAAATAAACAAACAACTAAGACTATAAATACGTTAAACGATCTAGCACAGTTAGCAAACTACTCTTTGATGGACACACTCAACTCTGATCCAGATGCTAAAGCAAACGGTATAGACTACTTTCCACGACAAGTATTTAGTGGGCATTATGTTCCGGTAATCCCTACACCCATAGAATCTCCAGTTTATATTGCACATAGCAAGAACTTTTTTGACGAACTTGGCTTTGCTGATAGTTTGGCAACATCAGAAGATTTTATTCGACTGTTTTGTGGCGATACCTCTCAGTTACCCAAGCCATTGCGTCGTATTGGTTGGGCAACAGGATATGCACTTTCTATCTACGGCACTGAATACTATGATCAGTGTCCTTTTAAAACGGGAAATGGTTATGGGGATGGTCGAGCTATATCTATACTTGAAGCAGTAATTAATGGTAAGCGCTGGGAAATGCAGCTTAAAGGTGGTGGTCGAACGCCTTACTGTCGTGGAGCTGATGGTCGTGCAGTTTTGCGTTCAAGTATTCGAGAGTTTTTGGCACAGGAACATATGCATGCCCTTGGAGTCCCAACATCACGCTCTTTGAGTCTATACGTATCACAAACAGAGAAAGTTAGCCGACCGTGGTTTCTAAACGGTTCATACTCCAAAGATCCTGAAGTTATGATAGAAGAAGCTGTTGCTATTACAACTAGGGTTGCGCCATCTTTTCTTCGAGTAGGGCAACTTGAACTTTTCGGTCGTCGTGCACGTAAAAATGAGCATCCAAAAGCTATGAAAGAGCTCGAGATGATTGTGTTGCACTTAATTGACCGTGAATATAGCGATGTCATCGATACGAATTTAACTACCGAAGAAAAAGTGGTCTTACTAGCTCGTGAGTTTCGCAGTCGACTTACCTCACTTGTATCAAATTGGATTCGTGTAGGGTACTGTCAAGGTAACTTCAATGGTGATAACTGTGCAGCAGGTGGCTTCACTCTGGATTATGGTCCATTTGGATTTATAGACATGTTTGATCCTAAATATCAGCCGTGGACTGGTGGTGGAGTTCACTTCTCATTTCTTAATCAACCTCAAGCTGCCGAGCGTAACTTTCATATGTTTTGCACAGCACTGCAACCTTTACTTAAAGCAAATGAGAACGAGCTACAACAAATTGAAAAGATAAGAGATGATTTCTCTGAAGTCATGCAAATCAAAATGATAGAGATGTGGTCTTCTAAGCTAGGTCTACAAACATTTAACGCAACTTTATTCAATGAACTAATAAAGCTAATGGTAGAAACCTCTGTCGATTACACTATCTTTTTTCGTGAACTCTCTGGTGTACCTGATGATATATCTGAGCTGACAAAAAGCTTTTACGGTGACTCCAAATATAATGAGAATATTTTAAAAAGATGGTCTGAGTGGCTAGAAAAATGGAAATTACTTATCAATGACACAAACTCTATAGACATCAACTCTATTAGCCCCGAATCTCGTGAAAAGCTCTCTGAAGAGATGAAACAAGTCAACCCAAAATATACGCTACGAGAGTGGTTCCTTGTTCCTGCTTATAAAGAGGCTCAAAAAGGGGATTATACACTCATAAAAGAGTTACAAGAAGTCATGACAAACCCATATGCTGAGCACACTTGCGAGATAGAGGAAAAATACAATAGAGAAAAGCCTTCAGAATTCTTTGAAATTGCTGGTATCTCTCATATTAGCTGTTCGTCATAATGATAGAATAGGCTAATCATTCCATTTATGGTATGATTATAGTTCATAAACATGCCATAAAGGAAATATTTAATTATGAAACGATGGATTTGGGAGCAAAATGCTTATCCTGATTTTACATATGATTTAAAAAAACTAGAAACTATTATTCAAAAAATCTCAATTGAGCAAGGCTACTTGATAGCTATGACCCAAACTATGAGTAATGAGAATATTATAAAAAGACAAGTAGATGCCCTATATTAAATTATCTCCTGAGAGAATCAGGCAGATACTTCTATCAGTACAAACTTCAATATATTATGATACTAAAACAACTCATAAATACT
>DQTM01000090.1 GCA_015662785.1 Sulfurospirillum arcachonense
AAAGATGACCCAGATGACATAGGAGATATTGCTATAGACATTGAAGAACCATCTAGATATGTCTCAACAAGATTTTTAAATATGTCAAAATTTACAGCAAAAAGTTTAGCAATTACAAATACCGCTCGTGAGAAAAGTATATTAATCAGCGAAAAGATTAAAGAGCTTGCAGATGGCGTTGGTAAAGCAACTGAATTGACACATAAAAATAAAGATGTTGCTAATAACTTAACTAAGGTAGCTACTTCACTTCAAAATGCTACTGTTGAGCTTAAACAAGAAATAGACGTATTTAAGATATAATAACCCTTAAAATGTGTTAGAATCTTGGTTCTAGCACATTTATTTGACAAAGGGGCTCTTTTTTGATAAACTCTCAAATCTTTTTAACATGCGGGAATAGCTCAGCGGTAGAGCACGACCTTGCCAAGGTCGGGGTCGCGAGTTCGAACCTCGTTTCCCGCTCCATGTTTTTTTTACTATTAATCACAACTTTTACATTTGCAAATACTAATGAGAGTATTGCTGAAGCAGTATTAATTGAATTTGAGAAACAATACCCTTGTTTAGATGCAGAATTACCAACCATAAAATCCTCATCACCTCTTCCGTCCAATTTTAAAGATTATGAATTTATTGGCATTAAACTTCGACCAAATACACTTAGAAAACGTAAAGGTTCTTTTAAAGCTATTTTCAAAACTCCAAAAAAAGAGAAAAGCATCTATTTTAAATTCAATATTGATGCTACTATAGATGTTTTTAAAGCGAAGCGTAAACTGTATAACGATAAAATTCTCTCAAAGAATGATTATGAAAAAGTAACTGTCAAAATTGACAAACTTCCTTCAAAAGTCATTACATGTAGTATGCCAGAAAAACTTATGACAAAAAACTATATAAGTGCAGATTCTATCTTAACTATGAACAAATTTGAGTATAAAAAAGATGTTCTAAGAGGTACTAATATAAGAGCTTACATAAGAGATGGTATGCTTGTTATAGAGACTCAGGCAACACTTCTACAAGATGGAGATGTTGGTGAAGTAGTAAAAATAAAAACAGATAAGGGAAAGCTCTTTAGAGCAAAACTTATCTCAAGATATAAAGCAATAATATTGGAATAAAATGAAAAGATTAATTATTGGGATTAGTGGAGCAAGTGGTGTTAGTCTTGCTCAAAAATTTATAGAAAAACTACCAAAAGATATAGAGACTTTCATTATAGCCTCTGAAAGTGCTAAAATAGTTCTAAAAAAAGAACAAAATCAGACTATCTTAGATGACAAAAACATAGGAGCAGTAACGGCATCTGGATCGTTTAAATGTGATGCAATGGTGGTAATACCTTGTAGCATGAATACCCTAGCAAAGATTAGCTGTGGCATAGCAGATAATCTAATCACAAGAACTGCTTCAGTTATGTTAAAAGAGAATAGACCTCTTCTACTTGCTCCTAGGGAGATGCCCTTTTCTGCTATTGCTTTAGAGAATATGCTTAAACTATCTCGTTTAGGAGTTACAATAGCACCACCAGTTAGTGCTTATTATGCTAATATAAAAACTCTCGATGAGATGGAAGATTTTTTCATAGGAAAGTGGTTTGATTTGTTAAATATTGAACATAATTTATTTAAAAGATGGAAAGGATAGTTTATGTGTAAAAAAATTGCTATATATCCAGGAACTTTTGATCCTATAACAAATGGTCATGTGGACATAATAAAGCGTGCTCGTGCTGTATTTGATAAAGTATATGTTGCAATCGCTCAATCAGAAACAAAAAAACCGATGTTTACACTTGAAGATAGAGTCAAGATGGTTAAACTTGCTACAAAAGACATAGGAAATATAGAAGTTATCTCTTTTTGTGGACTTTTGGTTGATTGTTGTAGAAAAAATAACTCACAAACGATAGTTAGAGGATTGAGAGCGGTAAGTGATTTTGAGTACGAACTTCAAATAGGTTATGCAAATGCTTCTTTAGACAAAGAGATAGACACAATATATCTCATGCCAAGCCTAGAAAATGCTTTTATAAGCTCAACTGTAGTTAGAGACATATTTAGGCACAAAGGTAAAATTTCACACCTAATTCCAAAAGAAGTAAATGCTTATGTACATAATATTTGAAGGCATTGATACAACTGGGAAAAGTACACAAGTTGAACTTTTTGCTTCAAGACATAAAAATATTGTAACTACAAAAGAACCTGGTGGCACAAAAGTAGGACAAAAGTTTCGTCAAATTCTTTTAGAGAGTGCTGACAAGCTTAGTAGCAATGCCGAATTACTACTTTTTTTAGCAGACCGCGCGGAACACTACGAAAAAATAGTAAAACCTGCGCTAAAAGAAAATTATGTTATTAGCGATAGAGGTTTAGTTTCAGGAATATCTTATGCCTTAGCAAATCACCCTGAGCTTGACCGTGACTTTTTACTACATGTAAACAAATTTGCATTAGGTGGAAAGCTACCAGAAAAAGTTGTTCTTTTTAAAACAAACTATGATTTGATTACATCGAGACTAGGAAACAAAGAGAAAGATACTATAGAGCTAAGAGGCATAAAATACCTTTTACATGTACAAGATTTAATGAAAGAGACTTTGGAAGCTTTACATGTAGAGTATTTAGAAGTAAACTCAGCAGACACTATAGAAGAAATATACAAACAAATAGAGGAATTTATATATGGTTAACCCGCTTAGAGGAATGAAAGATACAGTTGGTGAGTTTAGTGAAAAATATACATATTTTATAGAGAACTGCTCACGCATAGCAAAAAATTATGGTTTTAGTTTTATAGAAACCCCAATACTAGAAGAGACTGCACTTTTTAAAAGAAGTGTTGGGGAGAGTAGTGACATAGTTGGCAAAGAGATGTATCAGTTTATAGACAAAGGTAAAAATGATGTCTGTATGCGTCCTGAGGGAACTGCTGGTGTTGTTAGAGCTTTCATAACTCAGAAGTATGACAGAGCTGGCGGAGTAAAACGTTTTTTCTACCATGGACCAATGTTTCGTTATGAAAGACCTCAAAAAGGAAGACTAAGACAATTTCACCAGTTTGGAGCTGAAACATTTGGCGTTGAGAGTGTTAAAGAAGATGCTATGATAATCCTTATGCTTAAAGAGATGTTTGACTCTTGTGGCATTGGCTACAAGCTTCAACTAAACTCTTTGGGATGCCCTGAGTGTATGCCTCCATACAGAGAAAATCTAGTTAAATTTTTAGATGCAACTGAAGGACTTTGTGAAGATTGTCTTAGAAGAAAAATAACTAATCCAATTAGAGTGCTTGATTGTAAAAATACAAACTGTCACAAGCTACTAGAAAATGCTCCTATTCTTTTAGAAAATCTATGTTCAACATGTAAAGATGATTTTAGTGAATTAAAAAGTATTCTAGATGAGTTTGGTGTAGAGTATGAAATAGATACAAAACTAGTTCGTGGACTTGATTACTACAACAAAACTGCTTTTGAATTTGTTAGTGATGAGATAGGTGCTCAAAGTGCAATAGCAGGTGGTGGTCGTTATGATAAACTTGTAGAGTTTCTTGATGGTCGACCTACGGCAGGAGTTGGTTTTGCTATGGGAATTGAGCGTTTAATGGACTTAGTTGTAATGCCACAAAGTAAAAAAGAGGGTTATTATATAGGTGCTATGAGTGAAAGTGCACTTAAAACTGTAATGAGATTAGTAATTAAAATAAGAAAAAGTAATGTAGTTCATACACAATATACAAACAAGAGTATTAAAGCACATATGAAAGTTTCTGATAAAGTAAATGCAAAATATTTTATTTGTATTGGCGACAATGAAATAGAAACCAAGACTTATGTCATAAAAGATTTAGATACGAAAGAAGAAAAAAGCGTTGAATTACGGGATTAACATATGGGGAAATGACAACTATATTATAGAAGATGGTAAGCTAAAATTAAACACATTGAGTAAACCTGCTCTTGTAGATATAGTAAAAGACATTAGAGAAAAGGGTCACACCGGCCCTCTACTTTTTAGATTTCCACACCTTATAAAGAAGCAGATAAATCTAGTATATAACTACTTTGGACGAGCAATAAAAGAATTTGAATACAAAGGTAAATTCCAAGCACTATACCCTTTAAAAGTAAATCAATTTCCAAATTTTGTTAAAAATATAGTTGAGCTTGGAAAAGAGTATAACTATGGTTTAGAAGCTGGTAGTAAAGCAGAACTTCTTTTAGCTATGTCATACAATAATCCAAAAGCACCCATAACTGTCAATGGTTTTAAAGATAAAGAAATGATTGCTCTTGGTTTTATCGCTTCAGAAATGGGTTATAACATCACTTTGACAATAGAAGGACTAAATGAGCTTAAAACAATCATAGAGACTTCAAAAAAACGTTTTGGATGTGTACCAAATATAGGGTTAAGAGTTAGATTACATAGCGTAGGAGCAGGAGCATGGGCAAAAAGTGGAGGAATAAACTCTAAATTTGGATTGACTTCTACTGAACTCATTAGTGCAGTCAAACTACTTGAAGAGAACTCATTAATTGAGAAATTTAGTATGATTCATTTTCATATTGGTTCACAAATCACAGAAATTCCTCCTGTAAAAAAAGCTCTTAGAGAAGCAGGAAACATATACGCTGAACTGAAAAAACTTGGTGCTGTCAATCTAAGTTCTATCAACTTAGGTGGTGGTTTGGCTATAGAGTATTCAGCTCACGAGAATATGCTTTTTAGAAACTATACACTAAGTGAATATACAAATGATGTTGTATACCTTTTAAAAGAGATTGCTTTAAAAAAAGATGTAAGTGAACCAGATATATTTATTGAATCAGGAAGATACATAGCAGCACATCATGCTGTTTTGGTGGCCCCTGTATTGGAACTGTTTTCAGGTGAATATAGTCAAATAAAATTGATAAAAAAAGATAATCCCCCACTAATTCAAGAGCTTTATGACCTGTACTCTACAATAAACAAAAATAATGCCTTAGAGTTTTTACACGATAGTATTGACCATATGGAGTCGTTATTAACTCTCTTTGATTTGGGTTATATCGACTTACAAGATAGATCAAATACAGAGGTATTAGTCAATTTAATCATAAAAAAAGCTGTTATACTTCTAAAAGACAAACACTATAAAGAGCTTATATCAATTCAAGAGAGAGTTCAAGAAAGATATTTAGTCAACTTTTCTATCTTTCAAAGTATGCCAGATTTTTGGGGATTAAATCAGCATTTTCCTATAATGCCACTTGATAAACTTGATGAAAAACCTACAAGAGCTGCATCTATTTGGGATATAACTTGTGATAGTGATGGTGAAATTGGGTTTAATCCTAAAAATCCACTATTTTTACATGATGTATATTTAAGCAGAGATGATTATTTTTTAGGTTTTTTCTTAGTAGGTGCTTATCAAGAAGTGCTTGGTATGAAACATAATCTTTTCACGCATCCTACAGAAGTTACTATTAACATAACTAAAACAGGTTATGATATAGAAAACTTGATAGAAGCACAGAGTATTTGTGATATATTTGAAGATTTGGATTATAATATAGACGAAATTAAAAACAATCTAAAGTCTAAAATTCAAAATTCAAAATTAATTGATATTGATACAAAAAAACATATAATAAAAGAAGTAGACATATTGTTAAACGACAATGGATATTTAAAAAACGAGGAGTATAGATGAGCCATACATCAATTTGGCAAATAATAAAAGAAGATTTTGCACAACCAGTAAAAAATGACCCAGCACTCAATTCAAAATTTGAGTTGATTTTTAGCTACCCAGGAGTATGGGCATTGGTAAATTATAGATTTGCACATAAGCTTTATACAAATAACTTTAAACTATTGGCTCGAATCATAATGGGCTTTACGCAAGTCATTACAAATATAGATCTTCATCCAGCAGCAAAAGTTGGTAGACGAGTCTTTTTTGATCATGCATTTGGATTAGTTATTGGAGAGACTGCTATAGTAGGTGATGATGTTCTTATCTACCAAGGCGTAACTTTAGGTGGAGTCAACCTAAATAAAGGTGAGAAAAGACACCCTACTGTTCTAAGTGGTTCTGTTATTGGAGCTGGAGCTAAAGTGCTTGGGAACATAACCATAGGACATAACTGTCGGATTGGTTCAAACTCTGTTGTTGTTAAAGACGTTCCAGATGAGTCAACTGCGGTTGGAATTCCTGCTCGTGTTATAAATAAAGGACGTGACAAAAACCCAATGGCACACAATAAAATACCAGATATCAATAAAGAACTTTTTGCTTATCTATTTAAACGTGTAAAAAATTTAGAAGATGCTGTTGGTAAATGCTATACATCATTTGATAAAAAAGATATGGCAAAAAAAGATACAGAGTTAGAGAAAATATACGATTTATATTTACAAACTATCAAAGATTGATAATTGGAGTACATATAAAGTACTCCAATTTAACTTATGCTTGTAAAATCTCAGCCAATGGTTCTTCTTAAACTAGCTCTTTTATAGCAAAGTCTACTTGAGATATA
>DQTM01000069.1 GCA_015662785.1 Sulfurospirillum arcachonense
AACTCTGCACCATCTACATTTTTATGAATTCGCTCTACCCAAGTAACAAGACCATCTTTATCAAATATATCTTCCATACTCCACATACGAGCTTTGTGAGTTGCTTTACTAAAACCATCTCTAACTACACCTCCAACTCTTAGCGTCGGTGAAAACTCATCTGCTTGTTTTGGGTTTTGTTTTTCATAAGCTTCAATAGCTCTATAAAGAGTATCATACTCTTCATCTGTTGCTATTGGGTTGTCTTGCACATAGTAGGCATATGCCCATTTTTTTAGTATTTTAATATCTTCTTTGTAATTCATACTCTTAGGATAGCAAAATTTGGTTTAAACTTAGTTTTGAACCTCTTGTTCATAAACCAAATCTATTAATGATAAAAAATCATCAGGTTTCATATAACCAACAAACTCATCTACAATTGACATATCTTTTGGGTCTAGTATAAAGTTTGTAGGAAAATATTTAACTTTTAAATTTTTTGGAAGATTAACATCTTGAATTAGTATAATTTTTTGTATATATTGAGAATTGATTTTTGAAACATATTTATTTGGTGTAAATACTTCTTTGTTCATCTTTTCGCAATAACGACAGTTTTCACTCTCAACACTCAAAAGTATAAGTTTATGCTCTTTTAAAGCACTTTTTGAAACATCTTGTAAATCAATGGCTTGGAGTGAACAAACAATAAGTATTAATATAAGTCCTATTTTTCTAAACAACATAATTCTTCTCCTATTAAGTAAATATAATTTTACCTAAAAAGGGTTTAATGCAATATTAATTTACTAAATAACTATCGTATAGAAGTTTTAAAATTGTTATACCTACTATAAAAAGAAAAAAAGTTCTTATAAAAGATACATCTTTTTTGACTACCAAACTAGAACCCAAATAAGCTCCACATATCTGTCCAACACCCATAAGAATACCAACAAGCCACAAAACTTGCCCACCTATGACAAAAATGCCTAAAGAGACCATATTACTAGTAAAGTTCATTATCTTTGTTTGAGCTGTTGCACTTTTTAGGTTAAGTCCTAAAAGAGTAACAATAGCAATAGTCCAAAAGCTACCAGTTCCAGGTCCAAAAAAGCCGTCATAAAAACCAATGGCTATACCAAATATAAGATAAAAAAGATTTGGTTTAAGCCTATGATATCTATCTTCACTGCCCAATTTTGGAGTAAAAAAAGTATATAAAAATATAACCACTAACATAATTGGTATGATTTTATTAAGCAGACTTGCGTCCATTAGAAGTATAGAATAAGTTCCTAAACTTGCCCCTATGAAAGTAAATATAACTCCCATATAAACATCTTTAAGATTAACTAAACCTTTTCTTATGTAGTTAAGTGACGCTGTAAAACTACCAAAAGAACTTTGAAGTTTGTTAGTTGCAAGTGCAATATGAGGAGGCATACCAGAAGCTAAAAGAACAGGAACTGTGATGATTCCACCACCACCAGCTATGCTATCTACAAAACCTGCTAAAAACCCAGCAGCTAAAAAAATAGCATAATAATATGCTTCAAATTCCATTATTTATACTCATATATATCAAAAGTATTTAGTCTTATCTTCGCAAGTATTGCACGAATTACAACTTTGAGTGCATATCTTCTGTCTCCACCTTTTATACGTCCTATCTCACGTTCATTACATGTATCACATATAAAGAACGTTGTTTTATCACCAAGAGTTGAAGTTGCTTTACAGTTTTCATCATCTACATGTAACATTGATTTACATGTAGGACAGTAACACCATAAGTCTATAATTCTTTCACCCTTATACTTCCACTTCCATAGCATACCGTGAAACATATCTTGTTTGTACATTTTATACTTTGGCTCTAGTATCTTTACAATCAAAACTACAATAAATATACACATAAGTGTCATCGAAATAAAACTACTAATTATTACCCATTCAGAAAAACCATATTTTTCAGCAAACTCTCTTAATTGTTCCATCTATATTAATGCCTCATTTATTGATTTTTGTACTTTTAGAGCTTGTATATGCTCTTTTACATCATGAACTCTTACTATACTAGCTCCCTCTTGGACTGCTTTTAGATGAACTACTAAAGTGCCAGGAAGTCTATCTTCAACTTCACTTTTACTTATTGTGTCTATCATTGATTTTCTACTTGCTCCTATGAGAAGCTCATACCCAAAATGTAAAAAATGAGCATGATGTTTTATTAGAAGTAGATTATGTTCTAAAGTTTTTCCAAACCCTATTCCTACATCTAAAACTATTTTTTCTATTCCAAAACTTTTTGCTATTTGTATTCGCTCTTGAAAAAACTCATCAACATCTAAAATTATATTTGTGTATTCTGGGTTTTTCTGCATCTCTTTAGTTGAACCAAGTTTATGCATTAACACTACAGTTGCGTTATATTTAGCTACTAACCGTGCAATTTCGTCATTTTCTAAAGCTGTTATATCATTTACAATGCTAAATCCACGCTCCAAAGCATAATCAACACACAAAGGAGAGTAACTGTCTATTGAAAACTGAGCTTTTTCATATAATTTTGCACCATATATCATATCTACTATTGGTTTTATTCTACTTAACTCTTCAACTTCATTTACACCAACACTGCCAGGACGAGATGATACACCACCAAGGTCTATGATTCTAGCTCCATCTTTTATCATCTGCTTTACATGTAACAGAGCCTCATCACCATTAAATCTACTTCCTTGGAAAAAGCTATCTTCATTGGTATTTAAAACACCCATTACTTTTACTTCTTCTCTTGTCTTTGGCAAAAACTCTTTTACATCTTGGGCAAACTTCTTCAAACCAAATGGTTGAGCTAGCTCTTTTTTACTAAGAGTCTTTAACTGAGTATCATTTGCAATAAGAACTGCATCACTAAACTCATCTTTACATGTAACGGTATCACGACTCACTGCTAAGTCTGCTCCAATGGACAGAGCATCTTGTTTAAGTATGTTTGCCGCTGGTGCTTTTATATCTTTTATGTATATAAGATTTAAATTTGCTTTATCTTTGAGTATCTTAACCCCTACACTTGTAGTTCCTATTTTAGTAAACAGTTTTTCTTTACATGTAGAACTATCTAGCCTATAAATTTTCACTGACGTTTTCTTTTCATAATAGTTATTAAAAGTGTAAAAAGCATATTTTGAGGGCGTGAATTTAGTTGAGCTAATTCCAATAAAGATTGAAAGTGACTAAGCTCTTTATGTGTAAATGAGATTTTATGCTCTAGTGCTGCTTCACTAACTATAGCTTGAATAGTCTCTTTAAGTTCTACTCTTCCTATGCGAGAATTAGCTTTAACAAATTCATATATATCTTTCTCACATAGGTTTTTTAGATTTAATCCTGAGTGAATTACCTCTTTTTGTATTTTAAGTTCTTGCAAGCCCATACGGGAACGGATAGTTGGTAAAAAAACTGTTTTTGTTGGAGCTATAAGAATAAAAACTATGTTTCTAGGTGGGTCTTCTAAAATTTTTAAAAGTGAATTTTGAGCTTCTACTCTATAACCCTTAGCTCCTAAAACCAAAATTTTAGGTTTCATCTCAGCTATATAAGCCTCTTTTACAACTTTCTTTGCATCTTCAAGTAAAAAATCATCTTTCTCTGGGAAAAAAGGACAAATTCTAAACTCTGAGTACTTCTCTTGACACTGCTCATAGGCTTTTTCTATATCAGAGCAAACAAGTATGTGACTAAGAGGATCACTCATCTTCTAAACTAACCTCTGCAAAAAGTACTGCATTTATGCTTTTATCTAATAGTCTATGAAGTTGGATTAGTTTTATATCTAACAAATCATCTCCACTTGAAAGATAAAAGCTATCTTGTAGGTGCTCGTCTAAAACCCACATAAAACTATCGTCATGACGTTTTGCTAATTGTATTTTAATATCTGTACTCTTTCCAACATAAAAAAATGTATATCCATTTGAAAATGACTGAGCAAGCATATCTTCAAGGAGTTCTATATCCTCTTTTGTCTTTAGTTGGTGTATATTTGGAAAAAATGTTCTAATAGATACAAAAGGAAGCATCGGACGGTTTTTACCACTTTCATTTATTTTCTTTAGTGCATATTCCCCAAACCATTCTCTGTCATCATCAGTAATGACAATAATAGTTTGACCTGCTAAAAGATTTTGAAGCATCGAAGAGACAAGAGGAACCCACTCGAACCTCTTCTCTTCCATCCAACTCATCAAAGAACCATCTTTTCTGATGGTCTCTAATGTCCACTTCAGTAGTTGTTGCATTATTTATCTAACTCATAAGCATCGTGCAATGCACGAACTGCGAGTTCACCATATTTTGCTGCAATTACCATAGAAACTTTAATTTCGCTAGTGCTTATCATCTCCAAGTTGATACCCTCTTTAGAGAGTGTATCAAATGCTGTACAAGCCACTCCACTATGACTTTTCATACCAACTCCAACTATACTTACTTTGACTACGTCACTATCATACTCAACAGTTTGTGAAGCATTGATTTCTTCCATTGCAGCTCTTGTCCTCTCTAGTTCATTTTGGGGAACCGTAAAACCAAGATTTGTAGTACCATCATGTCCAACATTTTGAATAATCATATCTACATTTATATTTTCATCTGCAAGTTTTCTAAAAATTATTGCTGCAATTCCTGGCTTATCAACTACTTTACGTAGTGTTACCCTTGCTTGATTTTTGTCTAGTGCTACACCGCTTACTACAGGTTGTTCCATGATATTCTCTTCCTTTGTTATCATAGTACCTTCGTTGTCATTGAAGCTACTTCTTGTTACTAAATTTACATTTAACTTTTTTGCCATCTCAACTGAGCGAGTTTGAAGCACTTTCGCACCTAAACTTGCAAGTTCTAACATCTCATCATAACTAA
Source organism: Sulfurospirillum arcachonense (assembly GCA_015662785.1). Taxonomy (GTDB): domain Bacteria; phylum Campylobacterota; class Campylobacteria; order Campylobacterales; family Sulfurospirillaceae; genus Sulfurospirillum_A; species Sulfurospirillum_A arcachonense_A. Next base: position 4,912 of record DQTM01000069.1, read on the forward strand.
TTTTATCTAATTTTTTTGCTTTAGGCTCAATTCTAGGGTCAGTCGTATATACACCATCAACATCTGTATATATCTCACATAAGTCTGCATCTAATGCTCCTGCAATTGCAACTGCACTCAAATCACTTCCACCACGTCCTAAAGTCGAAACCTCTCCAAGCTCTGTAACGCCCTGAAAACCAGCTACAATGACTATGTTGCCGCCATTAAGCTCTTTTTCAATGCAAAGTCTATCAATTGACTCTATTCTTGCTTTAGTATGAAACTTGTCTGTTTTTATACCCGCTTGTCTTCCACTCATAGCAACTGCAGGAAAGCCCATAGCACTAAGAGCAATAGCCAAAAGTGAACTTGTAACTCTCTCTCCTGAACTCAACAACATGTCCATCTCTCTTGATTGTGGAGTTTTGCTAAAGTGTTCAGCATAACTTACTAGTTTATTTGTCTCCCCACTCATGGCAGAAACTACGACTATTACATCATTACCACTTGCTTTTGCTTTTGAAACTCTTTTTGCTACTTCTTCTATACGCTCTAGCGTGCCTACGCTAGTTCCACCATATTTTTGAACTACTAACATTTTAAAGATAACCCTCTTTTCTAAAATATTCTAAAACTTTTTTATAAGCCGGTCTTTTAAAGTACGTTATATACTTAAAAGCCTCTTTGTATTTTACAAACTTATACTCACAAAACTCAGGTTCTTTTGTATCTAAGTTTATCTTACTATCATCTTTTAGTCTAACCAAAAAATACTTCTGTGTCTGCCCATCAAACGGGTACATCTTTTTAGCAACTGTTCCAGGAAAATCATAACTAATCCACTCTGGGTACTCAGCTAAAATCTCTACATCACCAGTTCCTATCTCCTCTTCAAGTTCTCTAAAAAGAGCCTCTTTTGGAGTTTCACCATCATCAATTCCACCTTGAGGAAACTGCCAAGCATCTTGTATATCATTGCGCAAAGCTATAAAAAGTTCAGCCTCAAACGGATACTTAGAAGAGACAACAATAGCTGCAACATTTGGTCTATAACGTTTCAATAATCTCTCCTTCTACTTTATTAATCCGTGATTTTATCTAAAGTATAATTAAAAGATGATAAGCTATATTCAAAAACAAGAGTTATAAGCAGACGAGGAATCTAGAAATGGTCACTACAGGGCAATTTAAACATATTGGATTAGATAAAAATGAAAATATTATAACAACTTATAAAATACAAAAAAAGATAGAAGATAATCCATTTTTAGGTGAAAAACCTATCAATGCAAAAAATTCTGGTCGTAATTTAGTTTGTTAACATACCTACACATCCCATTTTGTGATTCAAAGTGCCACTACTGTGCTTTTAACTCTTATGTAGATAAGTTTAATCAACGTGAAGAGTATATGAAAGCTATCACACATCAACTCAAAAATGAGCTTAAAAGATTTAATCCAAAACCAAAATCTCTTAAATCTCTTTTTATAGGAGGAGGAACTCCTTCAACGGTTGAGCCTTACATGTACAAAGAGTTTTTTGAGACTTTAATGCCTTATCTAAAAGATGATGCTGAGATAACAACCGAAGCCAATCCTAATTCAGCTTCAAAAAAATGGTTAAAAGGGATGCAAAGTCTAGGAGTCAATCGTGTTAGTTTTGGAGTACAAAGTTTTGATGAAAATAAACTAAAAAAACTAGGTCGTAATCACTCAAAAAAACAAGCTATAGATGCAGTCAACAGTGCTTATGACATAGGCATTAAAAATATTTCAATTGACCTTATATATGCAACTTCATTTGATGTTGAAGATGATATAGAGGTAGCTTTTTCTCTTCCTATCAACCACATAAGTTCTTATGCTTTAACGTTAGAAAAAGATACTCCTTTTTACAAGAGAGATGAACTTACAGATGACTCAACAAAGCTTGCAAGTGATTTTATAAAAAAAGTTACTTGTAGATTTCACCAATATGAGATATCTAACTTTGGCGAGTACCAAAGCATACATAACCTTGGCTACTGGAATGGAGATGACTACATAGGAGTTGGAGCTGGTGCGGTTGGATTTTTGAAAAACGAAAGATTTTATCCATATAAAGATATTGAAAAATATATTCAAAATCCTTTACATGTAGAGACTGAAAAGCTCTCAAATGATGACTTACATGTAGAGGCTATTTTTTTAGGACTTAGAAGCGAGATTGGAGTTAGTTTAGATGGACTAAACAAAAACAAAATTAATATCTTATTAGAAGAAAAAAAGCTTACATATAAAGATAATAGAGTTTACAATAATAACTACCTACTAGCAGATGAAATAGCACTTTACATAATTTCTTAAGTAAAAATTAGATAGAATCTTTTCTTTAGAATAAGGAATATATATGTTCGGAATGAGCTTCGCAGAAATTATGGTAATAGCGGTTATTGGTGTACTGTTTTTAGGACCAGATAAACTCCCATCTACGATGGTACAAATAGCTAAATTTTTTAAATCATTCAAGAGTAGTATAAATGATGCAAAATCATCATTTGAACAAGAGATAAAGATTCAAGAGCTCAAAGAAGAGACTTTAGAATATAAAAAGAAACTTGACTCTGCTGCAACAAGTATGAGAAAAACTGTTACTTTTGATGAACTTGAAGATATAAAACAATCAACCATGGGTGTAACAGATACTTTTAAAGATATAAAAGAGAGTATGAACAAAGTAAACGAAATGAAAAATGACCCACTAGGAGTCAAAAAAGCTATCACAGGAGATAGTGGTTCAAGTAAAAAAACACAAATTAAGGGTGAAGATGTTTGATGAGTTAAAACCACATTTAATTGAGTTAAGAAAACGTCTTGGAATCTCAGTTGCCGTTCTTTTTGTAGCATTTTTTGCTTGTTTTAGTATGTGGGAGCCTATTCTCGCATGGATGATTCTACCACTAGAAGATATTCTTCCAGCAGGGAGCGAAGTAATCTTTACTAAAGTACAAGAACCATTTTTTACAGCTCTAAAAGTTGCTTTCTTTTCAGGTTTTATTCTTTCACTTCCTATTATATTTTGGCAATTTTGGCTTTTCATTGCTCCTGGGCTTTATGAAAATGAGAAAAAATTAGTTATTCCTTTTGTAACTGCAGCAACTATTATGTTTCTTATGGGAGCTTCATTTTGTTACTATATAGTTGTACCACTTGGTTTTGACTTTCTTATCAATTTTGGTGCTCAGCTCTTTAAAGCACTTCCTAGTATTGGGGAGTATGTTAGCTTTTTTACAAAACTTCTTTTTGGTTTTGGATTGGCATTTGAGCTTCCTGTTATAACATTTTTCTTTGCTAAACTTGGATTTGTTACAGACAAAAGTTTGATTAGTTTCTTTAGATATGCAATAATTATTATCTTTTTAGTAGCTGCTCTTCTTACACCACCTGATTTACTTACACAGTTCTTGATGGCTGGTCCACTTATCATCCTTTATGGTGTTTCTATTTTAGTTGCTCGTGCAGTTAATCCTGACCTTGGTGAAGATGACGACGAGGAAGATGAAGAAGATGAAATTGAAGAGACAAAAGAGGAAGAGAAATAGACCCGCTTTTAAAATCTACGTATGATTATAAACTGCCGGAACATCTCATAGCAGAGTTTCCGGCATCTCCTCGTGATAGTGCAAAACTACTAGTATATGATAGAATAAATAAAAGCATAACACATACAACTTTTGACAAACTTTTTGACTTTCTAAACCAAGATGTCAATGTACTTCTTAACAATACAAGAGTAGTAAAAGCCAGAGTATATGGACAAAAAAAGAGTGGTGGTAAGATAGAACTTTTACTGAACTCTCCACTTCAAAATGAAAAGTTTTCTGTCTACATAAAAGGTCGTGTAAAAGTTGATATGGAACTTCTTTTCCAAAATGAGTTAAGTGCAAAAATCGTTTCACTTCAAGAGGATGGAACTAGAATTGTATCATTTTATCACAACAAAAAAACTATAAATAGTGATGAATTATTTAATATTCTGGAGATCATAGGTCATATACCACTCCCTCCATACATAAAACGTGAAGACAACAAAGAAGATGAAACAGAATATCAAACTGTCTTTTCAAAAGAGCGTGGTGCAGTAGCCGCTCCTACAGCTTCACTTCATTTTACTAATGACATGTTTGAAGAGTTAAAAAAAAGATACGAAACTCACTTTCTAACCTTACATGTAGGGGCTGGAACATTTAAACCAGTTGAAGCTGAGCATATAAAAGATCACGTTATGCACTCTGAGTTTTATGAGATTCCTGAATCAACTTGCAAAGCAATAGATTCTAGTAAACCTATACTTGCTGTGGGTACTACTGTAACAAGAACCGTAGAGTACTACGTCAGAGAAAATATAAAAATTGGAAAAAGTGACCTCTTTTTACACCCAAACAATAAACCTCGACGTGTCAACCATCTTTTGACAAACTTTCATCTACCAAAATCAACACTTCTTATGCTTGTATCTTCATTTGTAGGGATTGAAAAAGCGTTAGAAATTTATAAAATTGCTGTAGAAAAGAAATATAGATTTTTTTCTTACGGCGATGCTATGCTTATACTCTAAACTGATAAGTCTATCAAAGAGCCTATCATCTCATCATAAGCTTTTACTGCTTGTGCATTTGCGCCATGAGCCTTTTCTATGGGAATTTGTTCAGTAAGTTCACGAGCTAAATCTGTACCAGATTCTGTCGTTGTTGCAACTGCTTGAACACTTCCTTCACTTGGGTTTTGTATAGTCGTTTGTGTAGAGTTAAAACCATCTGTATTTACATTTGCAACATTGTGTGCGTTGTTACCCATCCACTCAGTGTGAGCCATCATAGAACTTGCATTTACTTGCATCATAACTCCTTTTTAAACTATTTACATGTATACTTTACACTTATAAAAATTAAACAAGGATAAAAATATGAAACTATATGGTATAAAAACTTGTGGAAGTGTAAGAAAAGCAATAAAATTTTTCAAGGATAACGAAATAGAATTTGAACTTGTAGATTTCAAAAAAACAACAGTTGGAGAAACTGAAATAACTCGTTGGCTAAAAAAAGCCCCAATAGAGAAGCTTTTTAACAATAGAGGTACAAAATATAGAACACTAAAATTAAAAGAGTTAAACTTAGATGATGATGGTAAAAAAGAGTGGCTTATAAAAGAAAATATGCTTATAAAACGCCCTGTGATAGAGTATGACGATGAAATTATTGTTGCATTTGACGAGGAATTTTACAAAGCCACCTTTCTAAGATAATCTTTGCAGCCATGGAGTCAACTTTGCCATCTTTTTTTTGTCTAGTGACTCCTTGCATCATCTGCTTTGCTTCAACACTTGAACCATACTCATCTTGATACTCTTTTAAGCCATCGAACTCTAAAAGAGAGACAAAGTGTTCAATGCGTCTAGTCATTTCATCTTCACTTTCACCACCTTTAGGAATACCAACAACAAGTGTGTCTATCTCCCACTCTTTTAAAAAACTATCAACATCTCTTGCAGCCTGATTTCTATTTTTACGAAGTATCGCATTTTGGGGAGTGACTATCTCCCTAGCCAAACATATAGCAACTCCTATGCGTTTTAATCCTACATCAATAGAAGCTATTTTAGTCATCTAAAACATCTGTAAATATTGATTTTGCACCATTATTAAAAAGATTTTGCTTATCTTTTTTATCATTAACAGTAAAAATATTGACAAATATTCCTGCGTTGCTAAGGTTTTGTATCAAATCTGTATCTACTATATTGAATGAAGGATGATAACTTCTTACTCTTAGACGTTTCAAACGTTTTACCAAATCTTTTGGATTCTCATTCTCTTGCAGTGCAGCTATGTCAATATTGGTATTGATTTTATGTACCTGTCTTAAATACTTATGATTAAAAGATGAAAGCAAAACATAATTCACCATAACATTGTCTTCTATAATATCAACAATTGTTTTTACAGCTGTTTTATCAAATGGTGTTCTACTAACATCTTTTATTTCAACATTAACAGGGAAATTATGTTTTTTAAGAAATTTCAGTACTTTATCTAAGGTTAAAATTTTTTGAGTTTTTAATGCTATTAACTCATCTATTCTAACTCTACCATTTTTAATAGAGTCAAAAGGGTCATCTCTAATAAACCAAGAACCAAAATCTAACTTTCGTAACTCTTTGTAAGTATAATCCATAACCTTATAAGGTTTTTTAAACTCAGGAAAATCTTTCACATTTGAAGTTCTTTCAAGGGTATTGTCATGGATAACAACCGGAACACCATCTTTCGTAAACCCAACATCAAACTCTATATAATCACTTATTTTTATTGCCTTTTTAAAAGCTGACATAGTATTTTCTGGTCTAATTGATCTAGCTCCTCTATGAGCTACTATAAGTTTTTTATTTTTCTCAAAATTTTCCCAAAAACCCATCTTAATTCCTAATCTAATTTTTCAAAAAATTATACCATATATATCTAATATAAAGGTAAAAAATCATATACTTATTTAAATTGTATTAAAAGGAAGTTGTATTGAAATATTTAGACTTAAATAACATGTTTCCAAAGAAGAAATTAGAATGTTCAGAAGATGAAATTTTTGATATTGCTATTATTGGAGCTGGTGTTGTTGGTTGTGGGATTTTTAAAGAGTTCTGCGAAAATGGTGCAAAAACTGTGCTTGTTGAAAAGGCCAATGACATACTTGAAGGTGCTAGTAAAGGTAACAGTGCCATACTTCATACAGGTTTTGATGCCCCACCAGAAAGCTTGGAATTAGAGTGTGTAAAAAGAGGATATAGTGAATATCTAAAAATAAAGAAAAAACTAAATCTACCACTTTTAAATACAAAAGCTTTAGTTGTAGCATGGAGCGACGAGCAAGTAGAAAAACTTGATGGTATACTCAAAAAAGGTCTGAATAACGGCGTTAAAGAGCTTGAACTTCTTACAGATAAACAGATATTTGAAAAAGAACCAAATCTTTCAAAAAATGCAAAAGCAGCTTTACTTGTTCATGGTGAATCTCTTATAGACCCTTGGAATAGTCCTTTAGCATATGTAAAACTTGGGTTACAAGCTGGTGGAAAACTAGCATTTTCACATGAAGTAACAGATGGTCACTTCAATGGAGAATTTTGGGAGATTAAAACTTCACAAAAAATTATAAAAGCAAAAACTGTTATAAATGCAGCAGGACTTTATGGAGATATTGTGGATAGTATAAAAGGGAGTAAAGATTTTAAAATAATCCCTAGAAAAGGTCAATTTATCATCTTTGATAAAACTGCTTACAATCTTATAAATTCTATCATACTTCCTGTCCCTACTAAAATCACAAAAGGTGTGGTAATAACAAAAACTGCTTTTGGAAATATACTTGTGGGACCAACAGCTGAAGACCAAGAGAGTCGAGACGATAGTGTAACAAAAGAAGAGACAATAAAAATGCTACTAAAAAAGGCATATGAACTACTCCCTGATTTACAAAAACACAATATAACAGCTACCTTCGCAGGGCTAAGACCTGCTTCTGATAAAAATCACTATAGAGTCAAAATCAATGATGAAAAAAACTGGATAACGGTAGGTGGTATTCGCTCAACTGGATTAACATCTTCTTTGGGTCTAGCAAAGTATGTTTACGAATTAAATGATAGAAAATACGAGAAGAAAAAGAAAAAAGCTAGTGTAATTAAAATACAAAACATAAGCGAATTTCAAACAAGAGATTATCAAGACTCAGATTATGGGAAAATAGTATGCCATTGTGAATGCGTAACACAAAGAGAGATAGAAAATGCACTTAAAGGTGAAGCAAGTGCAGGAACTATAGGTGGTCTAAAAAGAAGAACAAGAATAACTATGGGAAGATGTCAAGGCTTTAATTGTCAAGCCGAAGTATCTGAAATATGTGAAAAGAGTCAATCATGAAAAAAATACAAATAGCTATCGTTGGAGCTGGACCAGCAGGACTTAGTTTGGCAATAGAGTTATCAAATATGGGGTATAGTGATGTCGTGGTATTTGAGCGAGAAGATGAAGCTGGTGGAACTCCTAGGCATTGTGGACACTTGGGATTTGGTATCTTTGAATTTTATAGGCTTTTAAGTGGTCCAAATTATGCAAAAAAACTTGTTGAAATAGCTCTGAGTAAAAACATAACAATCAAACTAAAACATACTCTTATCAACATAGAAAAAAACAACCTTACATTTAGTACAACAGATGGACTTGAAACATATAGTGCTCAAAAAACTATCTTAGCTTTAGGAGCTAGAGAGACACCAAGACCTTCAAGGTTCGTTTCAGGTACTAGAAGTCCAAATATCATAACAACAGGAGCCTTGCAAAGATTTGTATATATGCAAAAATGCGCTCCATTTAAAAATGCTGTCATTATAGGAAGCGAAGTAGTTAGCTTTTCAGCAATTATGAGTGCAAAACATGCTGGTATAAAAATCAAGGCTATTATTGAAGAAGATGAAAACTTAAATACTTTTAATATACTAAAACCTATAAGTGAACTTTTCCTAAAAACTCCAGTAAAAGTAGGTTATAAAGTTTTAAGTATAAATGGTGAAGAAAAAAACATACAAAGTGTCACTATATCTAAAAATGGCATTGAAGAAATTATAGAGTGTGATGGAGTCATCTTTAGTGGCAAATTTACACCAGAGAGTGCAATCTTACAAGAGAATTTCAAAGATTTTAATCATACTAATAATTCGGTGTTTGTATCACAAATATTTCAAACTACAAGTAAAAACTTCTTTGCTGTTGGTAATGTTCTAAGAGGGGCATTAACAGCCTTTAAATGCTATTTTGAAGGTAAAAAACTAGCAAGATTTATAGATGATTCTTTGAAAAACACAAAACTAAATCCTCTACATGTAAAGATTCAATGTGATGAGAATATACAGTGGTATAGTCCAAGTTTAGTTGATTTAAACTACCCTAGTAAAACTTTGACAAATTTAAGAATCAATAAAAAAGCTACTGGTAAAATCATAGTTTCGCTCAACGATAATGATGTATATAGTAAAGATATAAATGTTTCAACATATACAAATATCAAGATTCCTAGATTAGACTATCCAATCAGTAAAAATGATAATGTAAAAATAAGACTTGAAAGCTAATAATCACCTAGAAAGAATCTATCTTCATTCATAAACTCATGATGATGGATTCTTGTGTTGCCCTCTTCTATTATATCAATCACTGCGTAAGTTGGATGCTCTTCATTTGTTAAGTATTCTGTTTTGGTATCTGGTTTATATGCCACTTGAAAAGTTGTACTTCTAGTTGAATGAAGTGAAATATTTTGTTTACTTGAGTGCATAACACGATGCAGATGTCCAAAAGATATATGTTTTACATTTTTATAGTTTTTTAGTAAGCTCCAAAACTCTTTAGTAGATTTAAAATCTGCCATGTTGTCCATCTCGTAAAGACCTGAAGAAATAGGATGATGATGCATATAAAGATAAACAAAATCCTCACTAAACTCATCTAATCTTTTCTTTAGCCATTTCATACGAGAAGAACATAATTCTCCATATGGTTTATCTTCTACTAGAGTATCAAGAAAAATGTGGACTGTATTATCTACTTTTTTTATATATTGACAAAAACCATTGTCTATAAAATCTGGAAAACAGTTGTTAAAAACATCTCTTTTATCATGATTCCCTAAAATCATATAAACAGGAATTAGACTGTTTTTTATGTTTTCGCTTAATATTTCATATGCTTTGGAAGATGCATTATCTGTTAAATCCCCAGTGATAACTATAAATTTAGCATCACTGTGATTTTTTTGAATACTTTTTAAAGCTTCTTTCAATCTAAAATTTGGGTTAATTCCATATAAAGATTCACTCCCATTTTCAATCAAATGAAGATCACTCAATTGGATTATTTTCACTTTTTTCTATTCACAAATATATTGATAACAGCCGCAATGGTAATAAATGTAATAATCATCAATGAAACAGCATTTAAAACAGGCGTTAAGCTAAATCTAATTCTTGTGTACAAATCAACTGGTAATGTTAAATCTGAACCTATAAGAAATATAGTCGTATTGAAGTTTGAAAAACTTATCAAAAATGCAACTACAAAAGCACCTATGATAGCTGGTCTTAAAAATGGAATAGTTACATACCAAATCGACTCTAACCTACTAGCTCTTAAACTTAGGGCTGCTTCTTCTAGTGTTCTATCAAACTTTTTAAGTCTCGCTCCAACTAAAAGCATAACATATGTTGCGCAAAATGAAAACTGACCAAAGACAACTAGCCAAAAACTAGGTCCTAATGATTCTATATATATACCAAAATTATCTTCTATATAGATTCCTGCAGATGTTGAGCTAAGTAAAATTGATATACCTAAGATAACACCTGGTATAACTAATGGTGCTAATGCTAAAAAATATAATAAACCTTTAAATCTAAACTTCTCTTCTTCAAACAACAATGCTGCAAAAGTTCCAACTAGCGTTGATAAAAAAGCAACAAAAAGGCCTGTTTCAATACTAGTCCATATACTAATAAGAAGATCTTCATCTGCAAATAACCCTAATCTTTCAGTTGTATCTGAGAAAAACCAATCAAGAGAAAATCCTTCCCAAGGTAATGCTATAAAATTAGAATCATTAAATGCTAAAACACAAATAGTAACTAAAGGTATAGTCAAAAATATATAAAAAAGTGATATGTATATTCTATAGCCTATCTTATAAAATTTTGAATTTGGTAATGACCTTATCATGAACCTACCCTCTCTAACTTCTGTCCTGTAAGTTTTAATACTCCCCAGATAATAGCTGAAGAGAGCATCAATAGTAAGAATCCAAAGGCAGCACCCTGACTCCAGTTAATAGTAGTTAAGAAGAAATTATATATCTGCTCTGTAAACCACAGTGAACTTTTACCACCTAAAATATTTGGTGCAACATAATCACCTATTATCAACATAAATACCATGATACCACCAGAAGCGATACCAGGCATTGCGTGAGGGACAACAATCTTCGTTGCAATCGTCCATTTTGATGCACCTAAATCACTTGCAGCCTCAATCAAACTATCATCTAAGCTATCAAGTGCTGACATAACAGGTATAATCATAAAAAGCATTGACATATAAAGAAGTCCGATTATCATACTAAAGTCAGTATATAACATAACGATAGGAGTATCTATAATTCCTAAGTAAATTAAAAAACTATTTATAACACCATAATCACTTAAAAGTATCATCCATCCATAGATAGTTACCAACTCACCAACCCAGATAGGTATAAGAAGTAAAAGAACAAAAAAGCTACTGTATTTTCTTGAGACAACTTTTGTAAGGTAAAATGCTACTGGAAAAGTAACTACAAAAGCTAATACTGTAATCGAAATTGAGTACAAAGCAGTACGAAGAAAAGTTAACCAATATATAGAATCTTCAAAAAATGAAAGATAATTGTTAAAAGATAAAACCGTTACGCCATCATCATTTTCAAATTGAAAAGAACTTAAAAAAAGATCTACATGAGGAAACACTATCAAAAGCATTAACCACAAAAGAACAGGAATAATAAATAGATAAAAAGTTAAATTTCTTTTTTTCATCATCTAATCCTTATAACATTTTAAATCATCTTGATGAATACCTACTTTAACCATGTCGCCCTCTTTTAAATCTTCAAATTGCGCATTTTGTGGAAGTGATATGAGTACTTCATCATTACTTTGTGTAATTATGGCAGATATTTTAGTATTTGCACCATCAAAAAGAATTGTTTTAACTTTCATCTCAACAACATCGATACCTTCTAAATCTTCTGTAGGATTGAGTATAAATGCTTCTGGTCTTATAAATAATTTAAGAGGAGTATAGTCTAAATTTGGTTTTGTCAACTTCCATCCATGACTCGTAGTTAAAACACCATTCTCATAACTTGTTATCTCAAATGGATTGCTCTCACCAACAAATCCAGCAACAAATGAAGTTTTTGGATTTTTATATAGATTTTTAGGAGTATCAATCTGCTCAAATCTTCCTTTGTTCATAACAGCAACTTTATCACTCATCACAAGTGCTTCAGATTGATCATGTGTGATATATATAAATGTAGTACCAATTTCTTTTTGAAGAAGCTTAAGCTCAATCTTCATATGCTCTCTAAGTTTTCTATCAAGTGCACCTAAAGGCTCATCAAGCAAAAGTATAGAAGGTTTTAAAACTAGTGATCTCGCGATGGCAACTCTTTGTCTCTGACCACCTGATAGTTCAGTAACATTTTTCTTTTCAAAACCATTGAGTCCTACTCTATCAAGCATCTCTTTTACTCTAGTTACTATTTCTGTTTTTGATATTTTTTGTCTTTTAAGCCCAAAAGCTACATTTTCTTCAACATTCATCATAGGAAAAAGTGCAAGATTTTGAAAAACTATATTTACTGGTCTTTTCTCAGGTGGGATACCCTTCATAGACTCCCCGCGAATGATGATATCGCCTTCACTCTCTTCTTCAAAACCAGAAATCATTCGTAAGAGTGTTGTTTTTCCACACCCAGAAGGTCCTAAAATTGAAAAAAATCCACCTTCTTCAACAAAAAAATCTATTGATTGAACAGCTGTAAAACCCACAAAATACTTTGATAAATCTTTTACTTCTAATATATGATCCATTTTTACCCTTTTATATAATTAAAAATTCATTAATTAAATTCTTAACTATATATAGTTAGAGGTAATTAAACCTCTAACTAAGGCAAAACTACTTTGCTGCTTTAATTCTTTCTAAGATTTTAGATTCAATTTTATCAAATCCTGCTGGTAGTGCTGGGTACCATTTGATATTGTCTATATCTGCTTTTGAGAATGATCTGCTAAAGTTACGTTTAATTTTTTCATCAAAGTATTTAATAGCATCTTTAGATGCTGTGCCATAACCTTCTTGATTTGTAAATACTGCTGCATTTTTTGCTTCAAGCATAAAGTTTATCCACTTATAAGCACCTTCAACATTTTTAGATTTTGCAGGAATAGCAAAAGTATCAATCCAACCTAATGCTCCACTTTTTGGTGCGATAAAGTCGATATCTGGATTTGTTTCATGTAAAGTCCAACCTTTTCCATCCCAACCAGAGATTACATTTGCATCTCCACTTTTAATGATATTTACTTGAGTATCACCACTTGTCCAATAATTTTTAACAAGATGTTTGCTATCAATAAGTTTTTTCTCAACTCTTTTCATAAGTTTTGTATATGCCGCTTTGTCACTATAAAGTGAAAATGGATCTTCACCCATACCAAGTGCAGTTGCAATTAATATTGGTCTCTTAAGTCTATAAGAAATTTTTCCTTCGTATTTAGGATTCCATAAATCTGACCAGTCATTTGCTCCAGGAGCTAACTTCTTGTTTACTATCATTCCTGTTGTACCATAAACATGAGGAACACCAAAAGAGTCATTTCCTACTTTTGTATTCTTTTTAACAGAGTCAAGCATAGAAGTAACAAGTTGTCCTTCATTAACTTTTGAATAATCAATAGGCTGATAGATTTTGTTTTTCATTTGAACAAATGTAATTCTATCTTGACTAGGTTGAGCAACATCAAATCCACCACCTCTAGTAGCGATTAGTTTAGCAACCATCTCTTCGTTGTTAGAATAAGTTAATTTAACTTTGATTCCTGTCTTTGCTTCAAACGCTTTTACAAGTGATGCTGGTGCATAACCTTTCCAAGTTAAAACTCTAAGTGTCTCTTGTGCCATAAGCGTACCCGCTGTTAACAATAGTGCTGAAGCACCAACTAATAAAATTTTCTTCATATTTTTCTCCTTAAATTTTTATACATACTAATTTTACATTCAAAAGATTACATTTTTATTACAAACTTTTATTTAAAATATCTTTAGCCCCTCCTTAAATTTTTATACATACTAATTTTACATTCAAAAGATTACATTTTTATTACAAACTTTTATTTAAAATATCTTTAGCCTCTTTTACATGTCAACTCATACTCTATCTAATATAACTTTAATTTAAAATTGATTTTCTCTACTATCCATTAATTTAAAATCTTTTGTTTGATAAGTGTGTAAATTTTTCTTCTTTTGATAATATAAAACTGTATACTTAAAGACTACTGCCGTATCAGTCACAATGTCTTTTTTAATTTTTTAGACATAAATTAACATAATCATTAAGTACTTTTACCTTTGCATCAAGTGCTGAGCTAACTTGTCTTATACTACCGTCTTTAGTATCCATACAACTAAAAACTCCAAACAAGCTCAGCCAATCAACACTATAATCGAAACGACCAAAGCAATTTTATTTTTAAAGCTCACTTTATCCTCCTTAGCTTTAATTGTTTTAGTTTAATCCAATTAACAGTAATATATGCTTAAATTGTTGAAATAACGTTATTTATAATTTTTATTTTACTTTCTAACTCATACTCAAAAACTTTATCTCCAAACTTTTTTATGGCATCCTCATAATTAGGGTTTGTTTTACAATACTCTAAAAAATCATCACTTATTTGTTTACATGTAGAGCCAAACTTTGAGCAAAACTCTTCAACATCATAAATTGCAGTTGCTGAATTGTTTTTTAAAAGATAATTTGTTCCTTCGCTCTCACCAACCCTATGAGGTAAAACATATATTTTTTTTCCCATTTTCAGAGCAAACTCAACACTTCTCATGCTTCCGCTCTTCAAATCAGCCTCAGTCACTATAAGAAAATTACCTAAAGAGACTACAACTTCATTGCGAACGACAAAACTCCAAGGGGTAGCACGAAAGCCCTCTTCAAACTGAGATAGTGTTAAGCCCTCTTTCTCTATGTTCGTTATAATAGTTTTATTTACACTTGGATACTTTATGTCAAGCCCATTTGCCATGACTGCAATGGTATTGTTTGCTCCAGCAGTTTGATGTGAAATTGAGTCTACGCCCATGGCAGCTCCACTAACTATGCAGACTCCTCTGGCAGAGAGTTGTGATGAAATTCTTGCTGTTAAAAGTTTAGTATATGAAGAGGGACGACGTGTTCCAATTATGGATATTTTTTCTTTTTTGAGCAACTCTAAATTGCCTTTATAGAACATGTCTTTAGGGTATTTTTTCATTGAGTTTAATTCAGGTATATTAAACTCAACTCGCACTACAAGTCCTTAAGGTAAACTAGCTCAACATCTTTTAGCATATCTTTTGCGCCAATAAGTACTTTTAATGTATTTTCATGAGGATGTCCTATAGCGACTGCATATCCTCTTTTTTTTGCTATTGCTACAGCTTTTAATAACTGTTTTTTTATCAATTTTTTTTCAATAGAATTGTCTATAAATATATCTTTTGAGTATAGTTTTAAACCATATTTTTTAGCCACTTTTGGAGCTTTTGTACTTGCCGTTGTTCGGCTATCTACAAAGTAAAGATTTTCATCTTTCATAATACCCATAAGTCTATCCATAGATTGAAAATCGGCTGTGAATTTACTTCCGGTATGGTTATTATAGTATTTAACAGACGGGAACCATTTTTTTATCTGTTTTATTCTTTTTCTCATAATTTGGATTGAATCACCAACTTTAAGAGTTTCAGGCTCTGGCCTTCCGAAACTGAGTGCTTCCGTAGGAAGATGTATCATAGGAAATCTAAAATCTTTTGCTAATTTTATAGTATCTGGATGTCTTTTAGTTGGAGGAAAAAATGATGGTGTTACTCTAAAAGGTATTTTTTTAATAAGTCTTGTTTGATGTACATATGCAACATCATCTATAATTATAGCAAGCTTTGGTTTACCACTGTATACTACTTTTTTGTCTACATGTAAAGGTTTTGTTAATTTTATATCTTCTTTTTCTAAGCTTTTTTTATAATCTTTTATCTCTGAAAGATGTGTCTCTTTTTCAATCTCTTTTGGTTTCATTATCGTAACTGGAGGAAGTTTTTTAGGCTCTTTTGGTTTTTTATATTTTAGAAGAGAGTCTAAGCGTTTTTTCTCTTCGTCAAGCATCTTTTTCATCTTATCCATTAAGATTTCAGTTGATTTTTGATTCTCTTTTTTAGATTGTATCAATTGAAAATAATTAACACCATATACAATAGCAAAAGCAGCAAAACAAGCTAAAAGTATAAGTGCTATCTTTCTTTTAGAAAAAAGTCCACTCTTTTTGTGAGATTTTCTCTTTTTTCGACTATTTTTTGCCAAGAATTATCTCGACTTCTAGCATCTCTATATTTTGATTGTTTTGTGAAGTTATCTTAACATCATCTACAGATGTATATTTTTTTATAACTTCTATTAAATCATTTCTTAAGTCATCTAAATATGGAAGTTTACAATTTACTCTTTCATGAGCTAACATAATGGTAAGTCTGTCTTTTGCTACACTAGCACTACTCTTTTTTTTACCAAATAAATTGCTTAAAAAACTCATGAAAATAACCTTTTAAAGAAACCTTTTTTAACTTTCAAATCTAAAAACTCAATCTCTTCACCAAGAATTCTTCTTGATATTCTTCTATAACTCTCTGCTGCTATTGATTTTTCTTTGTTTATGATTGGGTCACCCGTGTTTGTTGAGCCAATTATATCTTCATCATCAGGAATAACCCCAATAAGAGGAAGTGCCAAAATACTAAGAACATCTTCTGTACTAAGCATATTGCCCGCTGCTACCATTTCTGGTTTAATTCGGTTGATGATAACGTGTTTCTCTACCTCTTCGCCATTTTTTGCTTTTTCACTTTTAGCATCTATGATACCTATAACTCTATCAGCATCACGAACTGAACTAACGTCTGGAGTAGAGACTATCAATGCTCTATCAGCTAAAAATATTGAATGTTCAAATCCACTCTCAATTCCAGCTGGAGAGTCAAGTAAAACTATATCAAATTGCTCTTTTAGTGAAAGTAGAAGTTTTTTGACTTTTTCACGTTCAAGAATGTCTTTATCATTTGTTTGACTTGCAGGTAAAAAGTACAAACTTTTTGCTTTTTTGTCGTTAATTAGAGCTTGAGCTAGGTTACAACGCTCTTCCATAACATCTACAACATCATAGACTATTCGGTTTTCAAGTCCTAAAATCATATCAAGATTTCTAAGTCCTATATCAAAATCTACAGCTACTACTTTTTTACCAAGATTAGCAAGTCCTACTGCTAAGTTTGCTGTTGTAGTTGATTTTCCAACTCCGCCTTTTCCAGATGTTACAGTTATGATTGTACCCAAGTTATTCTCCATTTTGAAAGTCTTACATGTAGAGAAAAACCTCTACATGTAAAAGAAATTATTATATTAATTCTCGTCTTTATTGATAATTTTTTTAGAAGTAATCCAAGGCATCATTGCTCTTAGCTTTTTACCAGTTTGCTCGATTTCACTTGCTTCTGTATTTGCTCTTTCAGCATTCATACGAGCGTATCCGGCTTTTCTCTCAAGAATGAAATCTTTAGCAAATCTACCATCTTGAATCTCTTTTAGTATCTCTTTCATAGCCTTTTTAGACTCGTCATTGATAACTCTTTTTCCAGAAACATAATCACCATACTCAGCAGTGTTAGAAATTGAATATCTCATATCAGAAATTCCACCTTGGTACATCAAGTCAACAATAAGCTTAAGCTCGTGAAGACACTCAAAATATGCCATTTCTGGCTCGTAACCAGCTTCTGTAAGAGTCTCAAATCCAGCTTGAACTAAAGATACAACTCCACCACAAAGAACAGCTTGCTCACCAAAAAGGTCAGTCTCAGTCTCGTCTTTGAAAGTTGTCTCAATAATTCCAGTTTTTCCTCCACCAATAGCACTTGCATATGAAAGAGCAATTGCTTTAGCATTTCCTGTTGCATCTTGATCAACAGCAATCAAATCAGGAATACCACCACCAGCAACGAACTCACTTCTTACAGTATGACCTGGAGCTTTAGGAGCAACCATGATACAATCTATGCCTTTTGGAGCTTGAATTTGACCATAATGTATGTTAAACCCATGACCAAAAGCGATTACATTGCCATCACTAAGATTTGGTTTAATCTCAGCTTCAAAAACATCTGCTTGAGTCTCATCAGGAAGTAAAATCATAACTATATCAGCAACTTTTGTAGCTTCTGCAACACTAAGAACTGTAAAACCTTTTGCTTCAGCTTTTTTCCATGAGCTACCTTCTGGTCTAAGTCCAACTACTACTTCAACTCCGCTATCACGTAAGTTTTCTGCATGTGCATGTCCTTGAGAACCAAAACCAATCATCGCTACTTTTTTCGCTCGAACGATACTTAAATCACAATCGTTATCATAAAATACTGTTATTGCCATCTTCTACCCTTTTAATAATTTGCATTATTTTAGCCAAAATATACTTAGAAAAATATTTCCTTATACATGTAAGGCTTGCACAAGGAAATTATAAAGTAACTACTGATAAAATAATAGTAAAA
>DQTM01000245.1 GCA_015662785.1 Sulfurospirillum arcachonense
CAAACATAGCTAGCTATGCTTGAGAACATCTGCCTCAATAGTGAACAAAATAGAGACGCTGTTAAGCGTCAATTTGGTCTAGGATGGGTATATACTACTCCGTCATTCAATTTGATTGTAAAGTATACTAAAGGTAATATTTAAAAGAGGTTTGAGGATGACACTAAATTGTCACCCTCAAGAAAGTTTAACGTAAAGCTACTAGTTTACGTCTCATATAAGCAATTTTACTTTGCAGTGGTAAGTGTTTTGGACAGTTATCTTCACAAGCCAAGAGGCTCATACATCCAAAAATTCCATCATCATCACCAACTAACTCGTAAAAGTCTTCATCAGTTCTGTTATCATGAGGATCTAGCTGAAAACGTGCAACTCTGTTAAGTCCAACAGCACCTATAAAATCTGGTCTCATAAGTTTTGTTCCACAAGCCGCAACACAAATTCCACACTCAATACAACGATCAAGCTCAAACGTCTCATCTGCTACTTTTGGATCAACTGGAGCTTCTAGTTTAGAGATGTCAACTTCTTCATTCGTATGTATCCAGCTCTCAACTTTCTTACTCATCTCGTTCATCCAGTTTCCTGTGTCAACTGAAAGGTCTTTAAGAAGTTTAAAAGCAGGCATTGGAAAAAGTTCCAATACACCATCTTCATAATCTTTTGTAAGAGTTCTACAAGCCAACTGAGGCTTACCGTTTACCATCATTCCACAGCTTCCACAGATTCCTGCACGACAAACGAAGTCAAAAGACAGATCAGCATCCATCTCTTCACGTATTTTAGTTAGAGCAATAAAAAGAGTCATTCCATCAGTCTCTTCTAGCTTATACTCCACCATATGTGGCTTAGAAACTTTTGAGTTTGGATTGTATTTTAATGCTTTTATAGTTACTGTTCTGCTCATATCGAATCTCCAAGTCTCTCATTTTTTATTTTATATTGTGCTTGTAATTCAAATGGCATGAGCGCTTCTTGAATCTCATATCTGTCTTTACCAGCAGCTTCCATATCCTCACGGATTTTATCTACTTCTTCTTGACGCTTAAGACTTGTTTCATTCTCAATAAGCATACCTTTTGCACCATAACCACGGAATGCTGGAGGTATCTCCATCTTCATGATATCTAAGTCTTCATAACTTAGAGTTGGAAGAGTATCATCTTTATTCCAAGTTGCAAGAGTTCTTTTCAACCAATTTGCATCATCACGCTTAAGGAAATCTTCTCTATAGTGTGCTCCACGACTCTCTGTTCTCTCACGTGCTCCAAGAGCAACACAAAGAGCGAGTTTTAACATCATAGGTACTCTATACGCTTCTTCAAGTTCTGGATTAGCAGAAAGTGTTTTTGATTTTACTTTTACATCAAGCGATTGTTTATAAAGCTCTTCAAGTTTATCTACAGCTTCTGCAAGACCTTCAGCATCACGGAAAATAGCAACTTTATCCCACATAATAGCTTTCATCTCATTTTTGATTTTAAATACATCATATGTTCCCTCTTTTGCAAGAAGTTCTTTCATATAATTTGCTTTATCATCGACAGCATTTTGAAGTGTTTTTGTGCTTATATCTATATCATTTGATTCACAATAATCAGAAAAATAATTACCAACAATCATACCAGCCACAACAGTTTCACTTACTGAGTTACCACCAAGTCTATTAAACCCGTGCATATCCCAACAAGATGCTTCTCCACAACAAAATAGCCCACTTAGTTTTTGAGACTCTCCTGTTGGTTTTGTTCTAATTCCACCCATAGAGTAGTGTTGCATAGGAAGAACCGGTGCCCAACCTTTTGGACCTTCATCAGCTGGATCAATTCCGTTAAATATCTGACAAATTTCTTGAACATCACGTAAGTTTTTCTCAATATGCTCACGTCCTAAGATAGAAATATCTAACCATAAGTGATCACCATAAGGAGACTTAACACCCTTGCCATTTCTAATGTGCTCTAGCATTCTTCTTGAAACAACGTCACGAGAAGCAAGCTCTTTTTTCTCTGGTTCGTAATCTGGCATAAATCTATATCCATCAACATCTCTTAAAATTCCGCCATCTCCACGACAACCCTCTGTTAAAAGAATACCTGAAGGTACGATTGGAGTTGGGTGAAACTGAACTGCTTCCATATTTCCCAAAGTTGCTACTCCAGTTTCAAGTGCAATAGCAGCTCCAATTCCTTCACATACAACTGCATTTGTTGTTTGCTTGTAAATCTTACCATATCCACCAGTTGCAATTAGTGTTCCTTTTGCAACATAAGCAGTAAGTTCACCTGTTATAAGGTCTCTAACAATAGCTCCATAACAACGATTATTCTCATGAATTAAAGAAATTGCTTCTTTTCTATCTTCTATATTTACATTATGTTTTAGTGCTTCATTTGCTACACCAAAAAGCATTGTGTGCCCTGTTGCATCTGCCGTATAACAAGTCCTCCACTTTTTAGTACCACCAAAGTCACGAGAGTGAATCATACCATGAACTTTGTCATCTTCAGTAATAGTAACTCTCTCTGCATTCACAACAGCTTCTCTAGGACCTTTTGTAATTCTGGTCCAAGGCACACCCCAACCAGCTAATTCTCTAATTGCTTTTGGTGCAACAGTAACAAACATACGAGCCACTTCTTGGTCACAGCCCCAGTCACTACCTTTAACGGTATCTGAAAAGTGAACATCTTCATTGTCACCTCTACTCATTTTTGAGTTTCCAAGACTTGCTTGCATGCCACCTTGGGCTGCAGCTGAGTGAGAACGCTTAACTGGAATAAGAGATAAAACAGTCGTACTTAAACCTCTTGATTGAGAAGCAACCGCAGCTCTTAAACCTGCAAGTCCTCCACCTATAACTAATGCATCACAATATTTTACATTCATTTTATTGCCACCTTTTCACTGAGCAAAGCCCAGCAAAAATTCCTCGCGACTAAAGCACGAAATAAAATTTCTGTATTCATGATTGTACCCTTGCATTCATATCTGTTATTATCATTGATGAGGGATGATATCTCTCACCAGCGTTTTCTGAGTAAGCCATTCCTATTCTTAGGTATGCCACCATTGTTAAAAGTCCTAATGCTAAAAAGAAAACAGTTATTGCCCATTTTGCTGTTTTCAAGTTTTTTCTTGTTACTTTTGAATCAGCTCCTTCAAACCATCCCCATTTAACACAGAGACGATAAAGTCCAATTCCACCATGAAACTCAACAGCCAAAAGTAAGATGATATAAAATGGCCACATAGTTACCATTCTGTCACCAGAACCATAAGGGTCAATAGTCTCAGGCTGAGTCAACATCAAGAAAAGATGAGCTGAACCTAAAAAGAACATTGCAAAACCAGTTATAGCTTGAATAAACCAAAGACTAGTATCGTCATGTTTCATCATTTTCATATGAGTTCTATAAACTTGCCATTGTCTAAAGTTCATAGGTAGTTTTCTCATACCCATAGCAGCGTGTACTATAAATACAATAAAAACAAACCCTACGACAATAGAAACTAACCAAGGTTTTGGCTCGTCAAAAATCATACTTCCTTCAAAGAACTTTGCTACAGCATACATAGCATCTGCACTTATCAGAATAGTCGATACAAAGAACATATGTCCCCACATAAACAAGCCTAAAAATAGCCCTGTTGCACTTTGAACAAAATCGAGTTTAGCTGGTAGCCTACTCTTTTTGCCCTCCACAGATTTTCCTAAAAAACCTTCGATAAGGTCACTCACAGTCACATCCTTTTTGTGGTTTCCCATGCTTGCACATGGGTGATTTGAAGTATAATACTACTTTTCTTATTAAACTTAAGTTATGTTAGAATGGTACATACTTTATAAAATATAATTTAAGAATCTTATCATATGTTGTGGATATAAATAGGATTTTTTTAATCTTATTTAGCTATTGCCTTCTTTTTCAAATAAAAATACAATATACAAGATACTAAAATCATAAGTAACGAAAGACTTTGCCCCATCGTCATCCAATTTCCATATACAAATCCCATCTGAAAATCAGGTTCTCTCCAAAACTCAGCAATAAATCTTGCCAATGAATATAAACCTCCATACAATGCTATAAGTTCACCTGAAAATCTTTTTTTAGTTCTGTACATGTAGAGAATAAAAAATACAACAACTCCTTCTAAAAATGCTTCATAGAGCTGTGAAGGGTGTCGTAAAACACCATCAACATAAATGCCCCAACTTGACTCTGTATAACGACCTATGAGCTCTTTATTTAAAAAGTTACCAATTCGTCCAAACACATAACCAACAGGTACCGCGATAGCAACTAAATCTAAAAGTTCCCAAATGTTTTCTTTTTTATGTCTATATTTAAAAGCAAAAGTAGCAAGTAAAAATCCAATAATAGCTCCATGATAACTCATACCACGAATCCCAACAAACTCACCATTCATAAAAGGATTAAACATTTGCCAAGGCTGAGTTAAATAGTAACTTGTATTGGTATCGTAAAAAAGTACATAACCAATACGAGCTCCTAAAATCACTCCTACTTCTATCCAAATAAAGTAGTTATCTAACAATGAGTCAGTAATG
>DQTM01000248.1 GCA_015662785.1 Sulfurospirillum arcachonense
AGTTTGTCCCCCTTTTTCAAACGATCAGAATTAAAGAGTTCTTCAAGTATAATGTAGATCGATGCTGATCCTGTATTGCCTTTATGTGGAAGGTTTGTAAACCACTTTTCTTGTGGAATATTGCAAGAGGCTTTAAGCATCTTTTTGCAAACTTCATCTCTAAAATATTCAGAAGAGTAGTGAGGAACAAACCAGTCAATCTCTTTTGGATTGAACATATTATGTTCAAGCATATAGCGTAAAGCTTTTTCAACTGTATATTCTACAATTTTTTTATTAAGCAGTTTTACATCCTGTTTAACTGCAAAAATAGAGTATTGCAACCACTCTTCAGGTATATACTCTCTCCACCCTTTTAGTGTTCCATCTTCTCGTTTATCTCCACCGGCATACATACAAGTATCTAACTCATTTGCATATGAAACAATGAATATTTTATCTACTCTTAGTGAAATCCCATCACTATTTGGCTTACTGCTCATTGCAATAGCTCCAGCACCATCACTGAGCATCCATCTTAGAAAATCTTTTTCAAAAGCAATAGAGAGATTTTTTTCAAGCTCTTTTACTCTGCTTTCGATTTCCGGTTCAAAATTTTCTGCTCTCATAATGGATGAAGAGTTTTCACTTCCAGTAGAAACTGCCAGTTCAGCTTCTCCGCTTTTAATTGCTTGGTAAGCATATTTCATAGCAGTAACACCACTTAAGCATATTCCAGCAGTAGTTATGACCTCCAGTGGTGGAATGCCAAGCTCTCCGTGAACCATTAAACCGTGGTTTGGCATTATCTGATCAGGAAGAGTAGTGCCACAAGCAAGAAGATCAATCTCTGAAAGATTTAACCCCTGTTTTTCAAGCTCTCTGATCGCATTTGCTGTTAACTGAGCATTAGTATGAGTTGTTTTACGAGTCTTGGGATCGATGGCATAGTATCTTGTTTTTATTCCATTTGATTTTAAAATTATCTTTTTTGCCCTTGAAGGTTTGTCTCCAATCTGTCCTAGAACTTTTTCTATATTGTCATTATCAACAGGTTCATTTGGTAAAAATGCTGCAATTTTATTGATGTAAACTTCTCTCATAAACTTTCTTATCTCCCACTTGGTAATTCATAGTACTCTTCCATAGCTTTTATTTTCTCTTTTTGGAAAGGGTAAACTATCTTTCTAATCACAATATTAAGAGGAACAACAGTAAAAATTAAACTAAGTAAAAATGTAAAGTAGATTGTAATAACCACTTTTCTTTCAACTGAATATTTTGGTCCAGCCATCTTGATGAGTTTGCCCCAAACTTTGAAACTGCGGTTTGCTATTTTTTCTGTTGCAATGAGCTTGCCATTTACATTCACAGCTCCAAGGTTTTTAAGCAGAGGTTCTCTTCTTTTTTCTTTATCATTTTTTAGAGCCTCTTTCAGTCTTTTTCCAAAACGAGAAGCTCTTTTAATCTCTATTTCATCAATTCCGGCAGGAGGAAAAAACAAGAAAGCATCTTTTCTACCTGTCCATAAAAACCTTGGTAATGTCACAAGACTTGCAACACTTCCACCTCTGTCTGTCAGCGCCACATTGTCAATGTGAATAGCACCAATATTTTTAAGCATCTCTTTCATCTTCTCTTGTGCCAAAACCCACATATCCCGACAAACTATCAGCGTAACAACAGGCTTATTTTTTAATATTTTCTTGGCTTGTTCAGACTTCATAAATGCAGTAATCGGAATAGATGGAGCCATATACCAGACAGTATAGCCAATGATTACAAGATCATAATCTTTGTCAATATCTTCAATCTCTTCTATTTCACATCCATCAAGATAGACAGATTCTGGAAACTCATCGAAAAACTGATAAAAAGGCCAAGGAAAAGGGTAATCTCTTTTAGGTTTAATAGGCTTTAAATCTACCTCAATATTGCTATCGGGTAAATCTTTTATGAAACTATCAATAACACATTTTAATTGACCGGTTTGAGAGTAGTAAAGCACCAGAACTTTTTTTTTCATTAACTATTTTTCCATCAATAATTTAAACTTAAATCAAAACCGGATCTTTTAAATAGATATAATTTTTATCTCTATTTGAAGCATCTTGCTTTGGTACTTTAACATTTGGAGAGAAAAGTTTATTATCTCTCCAAATAACAGATTTAGTCTTTAATTGAAACAACTTTTCCATTTTTAAATATAACAATCATAGTATTCCAACGACTTTTCCAATATTTCCATTCATCTGATTCTAAGCTAGGTGTTGCGTGTGCTGGTGGGTGACCAAGTGTAACAAGTACAGCTTTTTTACTCATACCTTTTATTACTCTTCCACTCTTAATGGCTTTTCTCTCTTTTTTAGTAAATTTATTTAAATCAACTTTTTTCTTTCCAAAGTAGCGATGAAATATTTGTTCAATATCTAGACCTGAATATTTTTCTTTATTTAATAAAGTAATAGTCTTTCCTTTATAAAGAAATTTAATTTTGTTACTATTACTTTCAAGAAGAGTTACCTTACTATTGGCAGGAATAAATATTCCTACACCGTAGTTGACAGTATCAACTCTACCTCTATAAGCGTGCATATTGCACTGTGTATACATCTCTTCATTTGGTACAAATAAGTGTTGCTTTTTATTGATACCAATATCAACTTTAATACTTTCAATAGTATTTGAACAACCTGAAAAGAAAAATGCCATTATCAGACCAAAACTTAGTACTTTTAGTAAATTTTTCATACGACTCCTTTGATTTATGGTTAACAGATTAGGATAAAATTTTATCAGTTATAAACTTAACTACATATATTTTTTGAATTTATATCAAGTAAAAATTTATTAAAAATTTTATCTATAGCACTTTTTGTTGATTGCTGAATAGCATTTTTCATGCCAAAAGAACCTGCAAAGAACATTTTGCCACCTTGGCTTATACCTTTTTCATAATACTCTTTTTCAAAAACTATAGAATCATTTTTTAGGACAGAGATTTTTAGCTTAACTCTTGCTTCAAACCCTTCAAATTTATAATCTACTAAATCATATTTAATGACAATAGTATCTTTTCCTACTTTACTAGTTACTTTAGACAATTTAGCAAAAGCGTCTTTAACATCTTTTGATTCAAGTGTTTTTTCTAACATTTCACCAAACTTGACCACCCATACATGTGCACTACCTACCATAGCTGATCTAAATTTATAGTTGTGATCGATAGTGTTTTGTGTAAGTATGTATTGAGCTTTGCAAGTAGTTTTTGGGAACTTATAGCTACCTTCATTATTTTTAAGATATTTTTGATAGTCATTAGAAACAACATGTTTAATTGAACATCCACTAAACATTGATATTGTAAATACAACAGCAACTAGTTTG
>DQTM01000025.1 GCA_015662785.1 Sulfurospirillum arcachonense
GGCCAAAGATAGTTAATAAGATTTGCTTCAATGGCAGGTGCATTTTGAATAGCTAAAAAATAAAAATAATGATAACCAAAAAGTCCACACACTCCAACTAGCCAAACTTTTAGTGGCCATCTCAGATGAACTATTATACCTCTGCCCTCTTTTTTCCACAAAATAAGCCCAATTATGAATGCAACAAAAAATGCCATAGATGTAAGTTGAAATGGAGGAATAGCACTCGATAACACCCCTAAACTCGCCAATGTTGACCAAAGTAAAATTGCAAAAATACCTAGTAAATTTCCTCTTTGCATATAATCTCCAAATCTGCTAAAATTCCTAAAAAATAGGATTTACGATGTTTCAAAAAATATCGATTGTGATTGTATCATTATTTAGTACATTTATCTTTGCTAGTGATGCCACAGATACACTAAATATGGCAAAAATGTATGAAAAAGATGGCAACATACAAAAGGCAATGCAACTGTATAAAAAAGCTGCTTTTATGTTAGTAGAGACAAAAGAGAGTTATATCAGTGATACCAACCTAACTACTTTTGAAAAAAACTCTATAGAAAGTTATGGTGATAAAGAAACTGATGAGACAGTAAAACAAATCATATACTCAGCGTTTGATATAGAGCCATACAGAATGAACTATCTTCTTCCAGTAACATATGACAATAAAGATCACGCACAAAGAAAAAATATAGAGACAAAATTTCAAATCAGTTTTAAAAAGAGCCTATTTGAAAACATTTTTGGATTAGAGGACAGACTCTATTTGGCATATACACAGACATCTTGGTGGCAAACAACAGCACCTTCGGCACCTTTTAGAGAAACGAACTATGAGCCTGAGATATTTTTAGATATGCCATTTGAAAGTAGCCAAAGTGTTTTAAAGTCTTATAGAGTTGGACTTGTTCACCAATCAAACGGAAAACTTGCCCAGTCACGTTCTTGGAATAGAGCATATTTAAGTGGAAAGTTTTTATATAGCGGAATACTATTTGAGCCAAGAGTTTGGTACAGATTCAAAGAAGATGAAAAAGCAAATATAAATGCAACAAGTGGCGATGACAATCCAGATATATTGGATTATCTTGGATATGGCGATTTAACTATATCTTATCCTTACAAGAAAAATCTGTTCTCTTCTATAGTACGAAAAAAATCAGTTCAACTTGACTGGACATTCCCTCTCTTTGGTCTAAAAGATGTTTTTGGATATTTACAATATTTTAATGGTTATGGTGAAAGTTTAGTTGATTATGATGAAAAAGTCGAAAAGATTGGTTTAGGTTTTGCCATAACTAGATAGGCATAAAAAAAGGGTAAGAGAGTTAAACTCCCTTACCCTTTATGTTATTAGTTACTTATATATTTATATTAGTATCTTGATTCACGTCTAGGACGCTCTTCTCTAGGTCTAGCTTCATTAACTCTTAGAGTTCTTCCGTCTATCTCTTTCTCGTTTAGTGCTTCGATTGCTGCTAACGCTGCTGTATCGTCGTTCATCTCTACAAAACCAAAACCTTTTGATCTTCCAGTCTCTCTATCGTTTATAACTCTTGCACTAGCAACTTCGCCGAATTCTGAAAATAGCTCAATTAGTCTGCTATCGTCTGTTTGGTAAGAAACATTACCTACGTAAATATTCATTTACTTTCTCCTTAAATTTTCAAAACCAATGATAATTGCAACAAAAAATGCTTTAACGACACAAAGGAATTTCTAAGTAGAGATTATAGCATAAAACTTTTCTAAATTAACATTTTTTTGTCAATTTTCTTTAAATGAGCACCTATTTAGGGAATATTCTTCTCAAAATACCCTATAATGACACCAAAGGAAGCAGATGTTTGAACTAACAACAACACTAGGGCTGAAAATCCTACCTCTTTATATAACTATACTATTGGGCTATATTATTGTTCGTTTTTTTAACTCAAAACGAGAAGATATGGCATCTCTACTTATCTATATCATAGGTCCTGTTGTTATCTTCATGGCTTCATACAAAGTCCAACTCAACCTTGCAGTCGCTACTCTCCCTGTATTTCTATTCATACTAAGTAGCTCTTTGGCACTTATATCTCTTCGTATTAGCAAAAATATATTTCATGACAATACAAAAAATATCCTAGCTTTTTCAGCAGGAACAGGGAACACTGGCTACTTTGGTATCCCACTTGCTATCATACTTTTGAGTGAAGATTTAGCAAATATCTATATATTTACCGTTCTTGCTTCCTTGCTTTATGAAAGTACTGTTGGTTTTTTTGTTGTTGCAAAAGGTCACTACAGCATAAAACAAAGTCTTATTAAAATCGTCAAATTACCATCTATATATGCTCTCATACTAGGTCTTACATGTAACATCACAAAGGTTGAATTTAGCAGTGACTTGCTTAACTACCTAGAGTATTTTAAAGGTGCTTATGCAATTCTTGGAATGATGATGATAGGTATGGGGCTTAAAGGTTTAGCTAATGTTGGTATTGATAAACTTTTTATGGGTTTTGCATTTGGTATAAAGTTTATTATTTATCCTATTGCTGTACTTTTTATCATTTGGATAGATTCATCATTTTTAAACTTTTTTACGTCAGATTTATACAAAGTAATGTTCATATTTTCAATTGTACCAATGGCAGGCAATACAGTTGCGGTAGCAACTTTACTCAATGTTCATCCTGAGAAAGCTTCGTTAGCTGTCATTGTAAGTACTTTTATATCTATATTTACAATTCCTCTTATGGTTGCCCTATTTTTAAATACTTTTTGAGTCTCTCTATTCCCTCACTCATATGCTCTATCTCTCTAGTGTAGGCAAATCTGAGGTATTTTTTTGTACCATTTAAACCAAAATCAATACCTGGTGTAGTCGCTACATGTATCTCTTTTAAAAGTTCCTGAGCAAACTCAAAACTATCAAATGTGTACTTTGAAACATCTGCCCAAATGTAAAAAGCACCTTGCGGTTTTGCGTCTATTTCAAACATCTTACTTAGCTCGGTAAAAAGGTAATCACGTCTTTTTTTAAACTCCTCTTTTACCTCATCTAAATACTCTTTATCAAATGCTTTAAGTGCTCCATACTGAGACAGAGTTGGAGCAGAAATAAAAAGATTTTGAGCTATCATTTCGGCTTCTCTTGTTTTGTTTTTTGGAACTATTATCCAACCTAAACGACTTCCAGGCATACAGTAAAACTTTGAAAAGCCATTTATGACAAAAGCATTTGAACTGAACTCCAACGCACTATTTGCTTCGCTCTCATAAGTCAAACCATGATAAAGTTCATCAGATATAAATGCTATGTTTTTACTATCACAATACTCAATAAGCTCTTTTAAGTTCTCCTCACTATAAATATTACCTGTTGGATTTGCAGGTGAACTTATCTGCAAAGCATCAAGCTTATGCGGTTTTAAATCCTCTACATGTAACTCATAATCACCATCTTTACCTATTGGCATAAAAACTGGTTCTATATCCAACAAATATGCAAAGTTTTTATAACAAGGGTACGATGGGTCACTAAGTCCAAGCTTTGCAAATGCTTTTAAACTCAAACCATACGCTATCAAAAATGCACCACTAGTTCCTGGTGTCAAAAAAATCTGATTTGTATCTACATGTACACCGTATCTACTCAAATAATCTTCAGCTATCAACTCTCTAAGCTCTAAAAGACCATGACTTTCAGTATACGAAAACCTATTTTCATCAACAGCTACATGTAAAGCTTTTTTCACATTTTTTGAGGGAGGGAGGTCTGGCTGTCCTATCTCAAAGTGGACTGCATCATCATACTTTTTTGCTTCTCGTACTATGTCCATCACTATAAACGAACTCATTTTATCACAACGCATAAAACCCCCTAAAAATAATGATTTTAACATATTTTATACTCAATTGTTCTCAAATATGATGATAAAAACAAAAGTTTTAGGGCTTTTTATTATAGTTATGCTACTAATGACCATCATTAGTGCTTACAGGGTTACCACACAAAGTAAAGAGGTTTTTCTAAAAAAACAGTTATGAAAATTTAAAAACATCTCGGAACATCAAAAAAGAACAAAAGAAGAGATAACACAAACAAGTGAAAAACTTGAAAGTGCAAGTGACCATATGTCACAAATGTCTGTTAAACTTTCCAATTTACTAGACCAATACAAATCATAATACCTTACATGTAGAGATAGTTACTCTTTTAACTATCTCTACTATTTACTTATTTTATGTTAAA
>DQTM01000270.1 GCA_015662785.1 Sulfurospirillum arcachonense
TTTAAAGTATCTAATCAAAAGGATGTTTTATGCAAATAAATTCTTTAAATTTAAATACTCAATTAACTAGTACTGAAAAAACACTCAAGCAAAAATAACAGAATTTGCAAGTGAACTTGAAAAACAACTAATCAATACTATAAAAACTCAAAAACCAGAAGAGCCTAAAAGAGATGCAGAAGTTGTAGATTTTTTAGAAAAACTTACTTCATATGGAGCTGCTGCTTATCTTCAACAGTTAAATTTTGAAAAAATAGAAAAACTATTGGAAGAAAAACGTGAAGAGTTAAAAAAATCCTTAGGCTTGGATGAAAATGCTATACCTCCACTAGAAGGGAGCGATAGGAAGGATGCATTAGCTTCGCTTGAAGATATGATGAGTGCTTATGCCAAAGAGCTAATGGAAAGAATGGAAGCAAAAGCGGAATTAGAAGATAGGAAAAAGAGTCCTATAGCATTTTTACTTAGTTAAGAAAACCTAATCAACCCAATTCTCAACAACTAAACCATCCACTCTATCAAACTCTTTAGTATTGTTAGTTACAAGTGTTATGCCCATTGATTTTGCATGGGCGGCTATGAGCATGTCTTGGGAGCCTATGACTTGACCTTTTTTTTCTAGGTTAGCTCTTATTTTTCCATACTCTATGGAGGATTTTTCATCATAATTTACTATGTTGAGTGAAGCTAAGAATAGAGCTAAAGCTCGTCTATTTTTTTCAATCATTTGGCTTTTTTCAACTCCAAAATATAGCTCTGATACTACAATAGAAGAGATA
Organism: Sulfurospirillum arcachonense; assembly: GCA_015662785.1. Lineage (GTDB taxonomy): Bacteria > Campylobacterota > Campylobacteria > Campylobacterales > Sulfurospirillaceae > Sulfurospirillum_A > Sulfurospirillum_A arcachonense_A. The sequence continues at coordinate 780 of DQTM01000270.1, forward strand.
CAAATATCGCCTACTTCATACTCATTGAACTTTGTCTTTAACTCTATTGGTCTGTTTTTAATGAGATAAATACAAATATTGGTGTCAAGCATTACAGTGTTCAAAACATATCCTCTCTATTATCTTGTGATGGTTGAGTTCTTTCTTTCATAAAGTCATCTGAAAAGTTATCTAAACTATCAAAAAGTATATTGAATTTACTCTTTTTAGGGAAAAGTACTATAGCCTCTCCCTCTTTAGCAACAAAAACCTCTTGTTGATTTTCAAATCTAAACTCTTTGGGTATGCGAACGGCTTGGCTTTGACCATTTGGAAAGATTTTTGCAGTCATCATGGTTTGCTCCTTTAGTATATATTTTATAGTATATACTAAAGGCGAAGATTTGTCAATTTTTAGAACTTATAACAGCTCTATTTTTTACAATCTTGACGTTGACTCTCTCTCCATCTTTATATGAGCTAAGGTCATCATCTGTATTCCAGTAAGTTCCTTCAAACTTTATCTGTTTTCCATCAATAGTACCAATTCCACTAGTATGAATTTGTTCTTCTTTATCACTGCTGCTTTTTCCAAGTACTTTTATAAACTTTTTTCTAAATAATAAAGTTATAATAAGCCCCAAAACAAGTACTGTAGCAGTTTGGGTAAATAGACTTTCAAAATCTAAAACCCAAAGTTCTAAAAGTGCAACTACTAAAAAACCTAATCCTATAGGGAATAAGCCATATACTGCCTCTTTTGCAGTCTCTACTTGAATAAAAACAATACCATCAACAGAGATATTAACATTGTCTTTTGTAATTACACTTTGCTGAGGGATATTTATAATCTGTTCTTGTTTTGTCAATCTATCTCTAGCAGTATCTAAAACAGGAATAATCAAATGCAAACCTCCATCAAGTGTTTTATGATACTTTCCTAATCTCTCAACAACCCAAGCATCGGCTTGAGAACGATTTTAACACCTTTGTATATGATGATACCGATTGCCACTATTAGCGCAATAGGGATGATCATACTTGGGTCTATTCCTTGAACGTACATGTATGCTCCTTAAATTTTTGTTTATTATACTATCAAAAAAACTAAGAACGACCACTAATCCAATCTTCCATGTTTAAAAATGAAGGATATTGCTCTTTAAAATCCTCTTCATCAAAAGAAAATCTGTACTCTTGCATATATTTTTTTAGGAGTTTATACGCCTTTGTTATCTCATCAAATTTTGAAGCATCGCCATTAGGCATATCAGGGTGATAAATTTTTGAAAGTTCTCTATACCTACTTTTCAAATCTCTGTAAGTGATTTTTGTGCAGAGTTGCAGGCTATCTACTGCTTGCTCAAACTCTGCATATTTCATCTTAAAATGTGTAACTTTTAGATTTTAGTGAAGCGTGCATATAGTCACAAAAAGGTTTATTTTCAGATGCTCCGCATCGACACAAGCTATATTTCTGAGGATTTGCATTAGTTGACCATTTGTCTACATGTAACTCTACTTTTCCTATGATATTTAAAGGTCCATTTTTAATAACGTTTAACTTATAGCCATCATAATCTTCACTCAAACTCTCACCTGCTATTTCATAAGACAAAGCTCCAGAAGGGCACTGAATGACTGACTTTTTAACCTCATCAACATTATCTCCATCAGGATTTATCCAATCTTCACTCGCACTTTTATAAATTTTGGGATAGTTACGCACACAAGTTCCAGCTCCTGAGCATATAGAGCGATTAAATATTACATTAATCTCTTTTCCCTCATATCTCTGAATTATTTCATTTTCAAGAATATTTTCTGATTTAAAACCACACATTCTATGTACTCCATCACAAAAAGGTTGTTGTTTTGACTTACCACATCGGCAAATGATGCTATTTTTCTTGATTGGTATTGATTTACCCCTTGAATCAAACAGAATATTGTTTGTCACATCTTCTTGGGTATCTATACTTAACCTAAAAGGTCCATTATCTATTGACTTTATACTAACTTTGCTCATATATATTCCTTTGAAACATTTTATCATAAAAACGAATTTTTATTTAAACTAATCTGATATAATCACAAAAATATGGCAACAAGGAAGACCTATGTTAGAAAACTTTGAACTTTTTATAACTCAAAATGAACAAAACATAAGAGTCTCTTTTTTCTTAGGCATATTTTTTACCTTGGCAACTTTAGAATTTATAATCCCTAGAAGAGGTCTACTTGTATCAAAAACGAAACGATGGTTTAACAATATAATTTTGATTTTTTTTAGATACAACGCTAATTAAAATTCTGTTTCCTTTTCTTGCGATTGGAGCTTCAATCTTTGCCAAAGAACAAGGGGTAGGGGTATTCAATATACTTAATATCTCACCAATCTACTCTATACTTTTCAGTATAATCCTACTAGACCTTATCATATATTGGCAACATAGGCTTTTTCATAAAGTAGATTTTTTATGGAAATTTCACAAAGTCCATCACAGTGATATGGACTATGATGTAACAACTGCTCTTCGTTTCCACCCTATAGAAATCATCATGCTCTATCTTTGCAATTTTAAAGTTACCTTTTTTACATATCGGCTAAAATCTGCTCTGCCATCTTTTTAGAGTTTCCAACACAGTCATTTAGTCCAACACCATAATAAGCATTTGAACTCAAATAAAGCCCTTTATGATCTTTTAGTTTTTCAAAAAGATTCTCCATACTCTCCAGATGTCCTACTCTATAGTTAGGAATTCCTCTCTCATATCTTTTCACATAACTTACATCAGGAACAGCGTCAAGTCCCATAGTCTCTTTCACTCCACGAACTGCAATCTCTAAAAGCTCTTCATCACTTTTTAAAGCCAATTCAGGATTTCTCTGTCCACCTATCATAACTCTAAGTGATTTTTTACCTTTTGGAGCACGGTCATCAAATATAGAACTATCCCATAAAACTCCTAGAATCTCTTTTTTTGCACTTGTAGTCGTAAGTAGACCAAAACCTTTCAAGTCATGAGGGAGCTCATTGTAGCCCAATCCTACTATGCTGATTGGTGAGTATTCAATAGAGTTCAGTATAGAAGAAAGCTTAGCATCTACCTCTGTTAACATATTTGCACTTTCATAAGAAGGAGTTGAGAGTATAACCTTATCAAAACTCTCCTCTTTGCCATCAACTTGAAGAGTATATTCACCATCTTTTTTATCAATTTTCTTTACATGTAGACCTGTTTTTATCTCTATTTTAGATGCCTTGGCAAGTCTATCAATAAAAGTACTAACACCACCTTTAAAACTCATCAAAACTCCACCAGGTCCTGCCTCTTTTTTTCTTTTTGCTAACATACCTTTAAAAAGCCCACCATACTCACGTTCGAGTTTTGCTACAGCAGGAAAGGCTGATTTGACGGAAATCTTATCTGGGGCAGAAGCAAAAATACCTGCGACCATAGCATCTAAAAAAGTATCTGTCATCTCTTTGCCAACACGTCTATAACCAAAACTCTGTAAAGTCTCATCACTATCATCTACTTTTGGAACTCTAAAGTACTCAGTAGCAACGCGAAGTTTGCCTTTACATGTAAGAAGAGGGGACTTCAAAAAAGCCATTGGAGATTCTGGAAGTTGATGAAGTGCATCTTTATATATAAAGCGTATTCGTGCATTGTCATCACTTCTCATCAAAATATCATCACAACCACTTGACTTTACAAGCTCCAAAGTATCTGGCTTGTTTGACAAGAAACCATTGCTTCCCTCTTCAAACAAAAAACCTTTCACCTCTTTGGTTTTCATCTTGCCACCAATTTGCTCATCTTTTTCAAATAGAGTTATACTAACTTCAGGATTTTTTTGACGTATATAAAACGCCGTAGCCAAACCACTAATTCCCCCACCAACAATAGCTATCTTCATAAGTTGTAACCTTTATAAAATAATTCTCATCATTATAGTCTTATCTATTTAACATAGAGCTAACTTTTGTCAATTTTTTATTTTCTGTAGCCACTCTTCTAAAGTTTTCTCAAAACCCATAGTGGAGTTCTCATAAAATACAATATTTTTTTCAAGATAGTCTTGTTCTACCCAACCACCAAAGTCATGAGGGTACTTATAGTTTTTTGGACTTGGACTTTTTAGTTGCGGAGGGATTTTTAGAGCTTTTTCATTTTTAACATAAGCTAACGCTTCGTTAATTGCTTTATAACAACTGTTTGATTTTGGACTACATGATAAGTAGACTAGAGTCTGTGCTAAGATGATTCTTGATTCTGGAAAGCCTATTTTACTCACACTTTGTAAACAACTGTTAGCCAAGTTTAGTGCATTTGGGTTAGCGTTTCCTATGTCTTCACTTGCTAGGATTACTAAACGTCGTGCTATAAAATCTGCACTCTCTCCACCATCAATCAAACGAGCAAGATAATACATAGCAGCATCAACGTCACTTCCTCTTACACTTTTTATCATCGCACTTATGAGGTTGTAGTGAGTGTCATCTGAACTAACACCATCTTTAAGTGCATTTGGTCTTAAAGCTTTTAGGTTTTCATACGTTACATGTGTATCTACTTTGATAGCAAATTCTAGTAGATTTAGGAGTGAACGGCTATCTCCAGCCGAAGAACTTATAAGATAATCTTTTGCGTCATCGTCTATAGTAAACTCCACTATCTCTTTTGCTCGTTGAATTACCTCTTCTAAATCCTCTACATGTAGAGAGAAAAACTCAAACAGCATTGAACGAGAACGAATGCCACTTGAGAGAGTAAAGTAGGGGTTTTCAGTCGAAGCACCTATGATGATAGCTTCTTTGTTTTCCATAGGAAGCAGAAGAACTTCTTGTTGAGTTTTACTAAGTCTATGAACCTCATCTATAAATATAAGAGGTTTTGCTAAAGAGTGTCTGTGATCTGCAAAAATTTTTCTAAAAGCATCTACTTTAACACTAGTAGCGTCAAGTTCATAAAAAGGGAGTTCAAGCTCTTTGGATACAATCCTAGCTAACGTTGTTTTACCAACGCCTGCTGGACCGAAAAAGATACAGTGAGGAATAGTCCCAGATTTTAAAAGCTTAAAAAAAGGACTATCTTCACTACATATATGTTTTTGCCCAGCCATCTCACTAAGAGTAGTTGGACGAAGTTTGAGAGCGAGGTTATCTGCTTTCACTCTCTTCTTCCATGTATTTGATATAATCTCTCAATGCTTTGTATTCGTTTGTTTCTAGGTATCTGGTCTTTCCAAGTTTTAACATACCCAAATCTACAATTCCATAACTAACACGTTTTAAGTCTACCACTTCTGCATCAAAGTAGCCAAAGAAACGTCTAAGTTCTCTGTTTTTACCCTCTTTAATAGTTACTTTTATAGTAGAGAAATTTGGTCTATTTTTTATAATACGGTAGTTTACAAAAGGAGCAAAATCCATAGAATAAATAGTGCTAGCACTATGTCCTCCACGTCTTGCATCTTCTGCATGAAGTCCATTTCTCATTGCATCTTCCATAGGAGGTGTGATTTCACCGTTTATTTTTACATAATAAACTCTCTCCAAATCACCATGCATCAAGGCACTTACTACTTTAGGAGAGTCACATAACATCAACAAACCTTCACTAGCGTAGTCAAGTCTTCCAACACTCAAAAAGTGTGCGTATTTACTTGGTAACGTATCATAGATAGTTTTTCTACCTCTATCATCTTTTTTACTAACTAACTCACCTTTTGGTTTGTTATAAACTAAAACTGTGTAACCCTCTTTTTCATAAAGGTTTTTTCCATCTACATTTACTTTATCATCAAAAGTTACTTGAGTGGATAAATCAGTTACAACTTTTCCATCTATTTTTACAAGACCTTTTTTTATAAGCTCATCTGCTTCTCTTCTCGAATAACGTGTGTTATGCGAAATCATTTTATTTAATCTAAATTTTTCCATTACTTTATCCCTGCTTCTACTAAATCATGTATGTGTAAAACACCATTTACATGACCATTTTTATTCGTTACTACTAGAAGCTGTATCTTATGTTCTTCTACTATTTTCAGTGCATCACTTGCTAACAAGTTTGCATTATCCAATACTTTTGGATTTTTACAAGCGTACTCTAAAGCTCTGTTTTCCATAGAAAAACCTTCACTTAAAAGTGCACGTCTTAAATCACCATCACTAAGTAATCCCACTAACTCACTATTTTTGTTAGTTATAAGTACATTACCTAGTCTTCCCTCACTCATCGTCACTATTGCATCTTTTAATTTTGTATCTTCACTAACAGTTGGCAAGCTCTTAGTTCTCATTAAATCACTAACTTTTATAAAAAGCTGTTTTCCTAGACTGCCTCCTGGATGAAATGATGCAAAATCAGATTTTTGAAAATCTCTCTTTTTCATCAAACAAACAGCTAACGCATCACCAACACCAAGTGTTAGTGTAGTTGAAGAGGTTGGGGCAGTATCAAGAGGACATGCTTCTTTTTCTATATTGATTGATAAAAAGACATCACTATACTTTCCAAGTGAACTATTAATATCTCTTGCCATTCCAATCAAAGGTATATCAAATCTCTTAATATGAGGAAGAATTTTTATAAGCTCTTCACTCTCACCGCTATAACTTATAGCTAAAACAGCATCATCTTTACCAATCATACCCAAGTCCCCATGCATAGCTTCTGTTGGATGCAAAAAGAAACTACTCGTTCCTGTACTTGCCAAAGTAGCAGCTATTTTTGCTCCAACTAATCCACTTTTACCTACACCTGTAACTATAAGTTTACCTTTAGTTGCCATCACAATATTAACTGCTTCTTCTATCTCAGAACCCAAGTTCTCAGCACATCTCAATAACTCTTGAGCCTCAATCTCTAAAACTTCACGTGCAATTTTTACAAAGTCCATAAAGTAACCTTACATTACAAATATTGTAGGGACGATAGTTGGGTATTTTTTCATCTTTCTATAGATGTGCTTTCTTACAACACCTCTTAACTCATTTTCAAATGCTCTTGTATTTTGAATAAGCTCTTTTTTTGAATTAATAACAAACTGGTCTATAATGCCTTCCATCTCTTTACTAAACGCATGATCTTTAGAATCTGGTACCAAACCATAACTAACTACTTTTGGCTTGCCTATAAGCTTGTGTTCACTCTTATCTATCTGTGCTACTATCATTACCATTCCCGCATCTGCCATCTTTTGTCTGTCTATGACGACATCACTAGAAATTTGCTGATTTATCTGGTTGTCGATAAATACTTTTCCTATTTTTACAGATTTTACTTTTTTAACATACTTAGGACAAACTTCAATCTGGTCGCCATCACCCATAAGAATAGTGTTTCTAGCAGGAACACCACAGCTAATACCTGTTTCTCTATGTTTTACAATATGATTATATTCACCATGAACTGGTATAAAGAACTTAGGCTTAGTAAGTCTTAAAATTAATTTTTGCTCTTCTTGAGCTGCGTGTCCACTTACGTGAATTTCACTAAAGTCTTGGTAAGCTACATTTGCTCCACTTTTTAGTAAGAAGTTAAGTACTTTAGATACGCTTCCTTCATTTCCAGGAATCGCTTTTGCTGAGATGATAATCTGATCACTTGTTTTTATCTTTATGTGTCTATGCTCATCAGTTGCCATTCTATAAAGTGCACTCATAGTCTCACCTTGGCTTCCTGTTGTAACTATTAATACATCTTTATCGTTATACTTGTTCACTTCATGTGGGTCAATAAAAATACTCTTATCAAAATCAATATAACCTAAGTCCATTGCCGTAAATAGGTTTCTCTCCATAGAACGACCTATAACACACACTTTTCTACCGTGTTTTACGCCATGGTCTATAGCTTGGTAAACTCTGTGGATATTTGATGAGAAAGTAGACATAATAACTCTACCTTTAGCTTTAGAAAAAATTGCATCAAAAGTTTTACCAACTGTACTTTCACTTCTTGTAATTCCCTCTTTATAAGAGTTTGTACTATCACTTAAAAGTGCTAATACACCTTTCTCTCCATAGTGAGCAAAACGGTGTAAGTCAGTTACATAACCATCGATTGGAGTATGGTCTATCTTAAAATCACCAGTATGAATGATAGTTCCTGCTTCAGTCGTGATTGCCAGTGACGAAGCATCAATGATTGAGTGAGTTATATGTATCCACTCTACGTCGAAGTCGCCTATTTGATAAACTTTTCTCTTTTCTACTGGACGAAACAACTTTTTTTGTGCTTTTAGTCCATGCTCATCAAACTTGTTTGAAATCATTCCAAGTGGTAGTGGCGTAGCGTAAATAGGAAATTGCATCTCTTTAAAAAGATAAGGCAATGCACCTATGTGATCCTCATGAGCATGAGTTATAACTATACCTTTTATCTTCTTTTTGATAGTTCTAAGGTAACTAAAATCAGGTATAAGTATGTCTACACCATGCATATCTTCACTAGGAAAACTCATACCAACGTCTAGTATAATCGCGCTTGTGTCTGTTTCAAATACACAGATATTTCCACCAATCTCACCAAGTCCTCCAAGAGGAGTTATACGAATCTTAGCATCTGTTTTTAGATTTAGTTGAGCAAACTTTTCAAGTCTCTCTTTTTGTACACGCTTATTGGCTTCAATAGTTTTACGCATATCATTTTGCCAATTCTCGTTGCCCTCTAAAGCACTAGGCTTAGTTCTTGCACTCTGAAATTTTTGCTTATTTCTTCTTTGTTGTGGCTTTTTTGCATTTGGGTTTTTATTGCCATCTTTATCTGCTACTGGTTTAGCATTTTGATCTACATTACCATCTTTATCTTTTGGTTGTGTTGGCTTCTTATTACCATTGTGGTTATGCTGTGGTTTTTTTCTTGGTTGTGGTTTTTTTCTTGGTTGAGGTTTTTTAACCTCGTCAGTTTTTGGCTTTTTAGCCTCGTTATTTTGTGGAGTCTCCACTTGTTTCTTCTCTTCCATCTTCTTTATTCCTTAAATCTTTAAATAGTAGATGATGAGACATGACGCTTATTTCATGAGGTCGGATTGTGAGTGGAAATTCATATTTATCTAAAAGTCGATTGGCATATTTTTTATCAACCCACTGTGAAATATTTTTCAACCATGTTTTTCTTGGAGCAGTAAATGAACGTTTTAGATACTTTTCAAACATCTTTAACTCTTCATTTGTCTCAAAAACTCCAGGAAATTCACCTTTGATGAACTCTTTCTCTTTTCTTATCATGAGTATAGATGAGGTTACTTTAGGTTGTGGTTCAAAAGCTTCAGGAGGAACATCAAATAGTATCTTAGAATGCCCAACTGATTGGGCTAAAATTGCTAACGATGTAAACTCTTTTGTCTTGTGAGGTGCTGCGAATTTCATAGCAACCTCTTTTTGAATCATAACGACCAAACTCTTGCACAGCGGGTCTTTCAAAGCTTCAAGGATAATAGTTGTCGCAATATAATATGGTAAATTAGCCACCATATCATAAGGCTCATCACTTAAACTACCCTGCGAAAACCTTTCCAATACGTCACCTTCGACGATAGAAAAGTTTCCCTCATTTATCTCTTTTGAGAATTTATCTTTAAGAAGGGCAATTAAATCCCTATCTATCTCATACGCTACTACAGGCTTAACCTCTAGTAATCTTTGCGTCAAATCACCTAAACCAGGTCCGATTTCGATAAGTTTTCTATCGTTCACGGGCATCGATTGGATGATCCTATGTAAAACCGAGGTATCCTTTAAAAAGTTCTGTCCAAATCTCTTTCTTGCTACAATCATAATATCTACCTCTAAATTTAGGCGATTTTACCTAAATTTTGCTTAGAATAAGCATAATTTTTGTAAAATAAAATAAAAAGAGTGTTTTATGGACTATTTCGCAAAAAGAATTATCCCTTGTTTAGATGTAAAAGATGGCAGAGTTGTAAAAGGTGTAAACTTTGTAGGCTTACGAGATGCAGGAAATCCTGTTGAAGTTGCTAAACGTTACAATGAAGAGGGTGCAGATGAGATTACATTTTTAGATATAACTGCGACGCATGAAAATCGAGATACTATGATTGACATGGTAGAAGAGGTTGCACGTGAAGTTTTTATTCCACTTACTGTCGGTGGAGGTATAAGAACTTTAGAGGACATCTACAAACTTCTCAAGGTTGGTTGCGATAAAATAAGCATAAACTCTCATGCTATTAAAAACCCAGATTTCATAAATGAAGCTTCACAGCGTTTTGGTTCACAATGTATAGTTGTCGCAATAGATGCTAAAAAAACTGGGAATAGCTGGAATGTATATGTTAGTGGTGGAAGAATTGACACTGGACTTGATGCACTAGAATGGGCAAAAGAAGTTCAAAACAGAGGAGCCGGTGAAATACTTTTAACTTCTATGGATTGTGATGGTGTAAAAACCGGATACGATATAGAGCTAACTTCTAAAATGAGCCGTATGCTTGACATACCTGTCATAGCAAGTGGAGGAGCCGGAACAATGGAACATATAAAAGAGGCCTTTAAGAATGATGCAGATGCTGCATTAGCTGCTTCTATATTTCACTTTAAAGAGATAGATATTATGGATTTAAAACGCTATTTAAAAGATGAAGGGATACCCGTTAGATTATGATAGTTTGTGCAGGAAGAAATGAAATTTTTGATTTTGCTCATCCAATTGGGGTAGGGCTTATAGAGAGTACTATGAATCTAACTCGTCTTGCTCTGTTTGATAAACCTGATTTTTTACTCTTTATAGGAAGTGCAGGAAGTTATGGAAACCATAAAATCTTTGACATAGTGACTTCAAAAACAGCTGCAAATATAGAGTTAGGCTTCTTAGATGACAAATGTTATACCCCTTTAGAAAATGTGGTTTCAGCAGAAGAAAATCAAAATGTTCCACGTGAAACATTGAGTATCGTAAACTCTAGTAACTACATTACAACTGATAGTGTTAGCTCAAAAAAGTTCCTAACACTTGGATTAGAGTTAGAAAATATGGAGTTTTTTGCACTTCTTAGTGTGGCAAAAGAGTATGATATACCAGTCGCTGGTGTCTTCATTGTCACTAACTACTGTGATACTAACGCACACAAAGACTTTATGAAAAATCACAAACAAGCAAAACAAGTACTAACAGAATTTATGAGGAATTACCGTGGGAAAAAATAACTTATTAGACTATACAAAAGAAGAATTAGCCGAGATTATCAAACCATCTTTCAGAGCAAAACAGATTTATCAATGGGTATATTGTAAGTATGTAAACTCATATGATGACATGAAAAACATACCTAAAGATATGAGAGAAAACCTAAAAGAGAACTATATACTTAACCCTCTTACATTTATAAAAAAAGAAGTTAGTAGCGATGAAAGTGTCAAATACCTCTTCGCTTTGAGCGATGGATATACTGTTGAAGCAGTTCTGCTACCTATGAAAAAAGAGAGAGTAGACGAAGATGGAAAACTAATACATCTTACAAAATATACTATTTGTATCTCTTCGCAAGTTGGATGTAAAATTGGCTGTACTTTTTGTCTAACAGCAAAAGAGGGTTTTAAAAGAAACCTTACAGCTGGAGAAATAACAGCCCAAGTTCTTGAAATTAAAAAAGACAATGACATTGCACAAAACAGAAGAGTCAATATAGTCTACATGGGAATGGGTGAACCACTTGACAATTTAGATAGCGTAGCAAAAGCAGTAAAAATATTTGCTGACCCAGATGGACTAGCAATCAGTCCAAGACGTCAAACTATATCAACAAGTGGACTTAGCAAACAAATAGAAAAATTAGGAAAGATGGACTTAGGAATTCTTTTAGCTATATCACTTCATGCAGTTGATGATGCCCTTCGAGAAAAACTAATGCCAATCAACAAAGCATATAACATAGAGTCAATCATAAATGCTGTAAAAGCTTTTCCTATAGATGCAAGAAAAAGAGTAATGTTTGAGTACTTAGTTATGCAAAATGTAAATGACGACATCAAGAGTGCAAAAAAACTAGTAAAACTTCTTCACGGAATAAAGGCAAAAGTTAACCTCATATACTTCAACCCACACATTGGGAGTGAATACAAAAGACCATCACGAAACTCTGTAGTAGCATTCCAAGACTACCTAACAAAACACGGAGTACTTTGTACCATAAGACAATCTAAAGGCTTAGACATAAGTGCAGCATGTGGACAACTAAA